>JACCTF010000833.1 GCA_013812565.1 Pyrinomonadaceae bacterium
CCGCAGTGATGTCGAGCGCGGGTAAGCCCGACCCATACACGCGCACGGGATTACGAAACGCGCCGCCGAGCAGTTGATGAACCGGCGTGCCTGTCTTCTTCCCCGCCAAGTCCCACAACGCGATGTCGATGCCACTTATCGCTTCGAGGTAGAAACCCGCCTTGTGACCGCGCACTCTCATCCAGGCGTACATGCGCTCCCACAACACGACGATGTCGCGCGCGTCCGCACCGACGACAAGCGGCGCGAGCAACTCGTCGATAATTGTTTTCACGACACGTGGCGCGACCGGCGCTTTCGCTTCGCCGTACCCGATTAAGCCGCTCTCGGTGGTGACACGCACCAGGCATGTGTCAATCGTCTTTGAGTAGATGAAGCGACGACGCTCAGGCGGCGGATACTCGGCGGAGATTTCTACCTGACGCTTCCCTCCCTCGTGTCCCCACGTGCGGCTGCCCCAATACTCTCTGTCAATCGGTTTCGCCTGTACCGCGAAAGCTTCAACTTTGATGATTTTCATTTTTGACTCAACATCAACAGAAGCGGTCCCTGTCCCCACGGGAACACGCCGAAGGTTCTTGTCGCATACATCTTTAATTCGCCGACGGGCGTCGCATCGCTCACCAAACGAAGCGTGCCGTCATCGGTCACACACTTCAATGCCGCCGCCCTCGTTCGTCGCTCCATCTCGCCGAACTCGTCACGCTTTAGTAAGCCATGCTCAAACGCTTCACGAAACGCATAAGCCGTCATCACGGCGAGCGTCGATTCAAGGTAAGTCTCATCATTCGTGATGACCGTATGCCACAAGCCTTCCGCGTGTTGATGCACGGCAAGCCCGCGACATAACCGATGCAATCTTTCGCGTAACTCCGCACCAGCAGGATGCTGCAAGGGCAACACCGCGAGCGTTTCAACTAAGCCCAGCAATGCCCAACCGTTGCCGCGCGCCCACACCTGACCGTTCACGCCGCACGCTTCTTCATAGCCGTGATGAAACAATCCGCTCGTTTCGTCTTGCAACAGTCGCGCATAAGCCGTGAGTTCGTCGGTCGCTTGGTTGAAGTAATGATCGTCGCCTGTGATTTTTCCCAGGCGAGCGAGAAACGGCGCTTCAGCGTCCATGCAATCAACCCAAATTTGACTTCTCCAACCCGGCAGGTCGGCGCGATGCGTGCGCGCACCATTCCTGTTTGCGGGAAACGAAGCGTGCATTTGCGCCAATTTTAATCCGGCATCGAGCGCCGAGGTGTCGCCCGTTTGTTCATAGAGCATCAAGAGTTCCGCACCCGGCGCAATGTGTTCTTCCGGCGATTTGGCCACACCGCGCCCGATGTAAGCGCGCAGCAACGCGTTCACAAATCCGTGCGGTTCACTACTGCCCACGGCTTTACCGGCACGCACCAAACCGCGCAACGCAATGCCTTCGCCAAAGCCCCACATGCGGAAGTTCCACCGCATCGTCTGTGCCGCCACGCGGCGTATGAGTTCAGTATCCACGAAAGTTAAAGCTTAATATCGAAGGCTTCTTAACGCTTCAATTCAATTGACGGCACAGTCACGACTTCATTCTTCGTCGTCGTGCCCTCAATCGCATACGTGAACGCGGCATCCGTTTCTCGAAGCGGCAAACTGAACTCGAATGGATACTGAGCATCAACGACTTCCCTTTCTACGCCATTTAACCGGTAGCGCAACTTGGCTTGCTTTAACTCTTTCTCCGTCGCTTCGAGCCACACAAAAGCGTTTGTCAAATCGCTGCCCATCGAGATCATCATTCCCGTGACTTTGCCGAACGGCGAGTCAACCGTTCGGTAACTTTCACCTGACAACGGCGCGGCATTCGCACCAAAAACTTTTTGCTGAAAATGCGGCACGACCTTGATACCATCGACCGCGAGCGCCGTGATGCCGTGTTCCTTAATCGTCACCGTCACCTCGCCGCTCTTCATCAGCATTTGAGTGCCGGCTTTATTTTCTTGCCACGTCCGCACGGTGTACGGCTTACTCAACTCAACGGGCACAACGTCCGGGTTAAGTCGGACGCGCACCGTGATGGGTCGCGCGGATTGATTTAGCAGCGCAAGATAAAAGTTGTCGTTGCCGTATCCGGCGACGTAGTTTGCTTGAATCTCATCCGTGCGCAACAGCTTCGCAGGCATCCACAATCGCACGTTCTTGTCCGCGTAAAACTCGCCCGCGCGGTCGCCGTAAACTTTGCTGTGCAAATAGGCATAGCCTTGCGCGTAACGAGGTGGGAAGTTGATCCCTCCGTTCGACCGCACAAACGCATCCGAAAGCAAATAGTCCATCAAGAGCGCGATGTGGGGCCAGACATGGTTGTAATAGATTCCGTTATAGGTCAGTTCACGGAACGGGCGAAGCGGATAATCGGGACGCGCATTGAGGGTCGTATATTCACCGCTAATGTCATAGCCGGGGTAGTTCGCGTAGCGCCCGACAATTGCGGAACGCGCGATGTCGTGGAAAAATCGGTCGTTTGTGTAATAACTTAAACGAAGCATGTACGCGGCATAGTGCGTCAGCAAAACCGCCGGATTGATGTCGAATGTGGTCGAAGCTTCGGGCGTCAAACCGATCTGCGAGACGCGCCACGCGGGAACCGATTGTTCCGGCGCGCGCATCGCTTGCGGGTTCTCTAACCAGCGATTGCCGTAACTGTACTTGCCGACTTCGCCGCCCTTGTTGACGACCGTATCGCCCGCCGGGATTACGGGTTGCAGCCAGACGTAAGCCGTGTACAGCTTGGCTCCGGCGGCGGCGGCGTCCAAGTATTTTTGTTCTTTGGTTTCTTCGTAGAGTTCAAGCAGATCAATCCACTTCGGCGCGTAGTCCGTCCAGAATTGCCCGCCGCGCCCGATGCGAACGTCCGCGAAATCAGTTTGCGGCGTCGCGATGCGCGCGGCGATATAACGGTCAGCGCCCGCTTTCGCTCCGGCGAGGAATTGAGCTTCGCCCGACATGCGGAAACGTGCGAGCGCGTTTTGCCAACTCGCGCCTTCGCTCAACATCTCCAGGTTAAGCGCGCGCGGCTTGTCGTACAAATCTTCGACGTAACGACGAAACACCGTGGCGCGTTTTTGTGACATTAAGTGAAGTGCCGCCAGCTCCGAGACTTCGGCGGAGGGTCCTTTCATCAAATGCGAAGCGTTCTGTCCCGTAATGTCTTCCTTCGTCGCAAAAAGATATTTCTGCCGCGACATCAAATATTCGGTCATCGGAAGCGCCCGCCGACGATACACTTCTTCGCTGTCCGTGATGAGGGCGAGCGATAACGGGTGCAAAGCTGAAACGAGTTTGACCGTGCCGGGCACATCGGTTGCGTAATCGAACGCCTTTAAGTCTTCGACCCAACCGCTGTAACGG
>JACCTF010000847.1 GCA_013812565.1 Pyrinomonadaceae bacterium
AGTTGTAGTTGCATACAACGATTCTACAACTCTTGGTTGGTCTGTCACTTCTACCCTTGATTCGCATTGTAAACCTTCACGTTTGACACAAAACCCGGCAGTCGAGTATAAAATCCACCTTTCGCCAAAAGAGACCGTTAATACAATGAACCTTGCGAAGAACCACCATCACCATAGCGCATCCCACCGTGGCACACATCAGCCCGGTGCGAGCAGCCGGTTGGTGGTTGTGGCTTCTCATAGGGAACGCAGAAAGTAGCAAGAAGCGCTAACACAACTGTTGAAGCCCGCTGCCGGAAACCCAAAATTCCCGGCAGCGGGTTTTCTTTAAGGAGGAAGGAGTCACGAAAGGATGAAGGCGGAAGGACGAAGGCTTAAACAAACCGAGCAGCTATTCCGTCTTCACTTCATCCATCCGCCATCCGCCTTCATCCTGTGCCTTTATGTCTGAGCCTCTTTCCAAAATACCGAGCGGCATGAGGTACTACTTCGGCCAAGAGGCGCGCCTGAGGCGTGCGGTCGAGGACGCCGTGGTGTCCGTTTTTACAGGGTGGTCATACGAAGAAATTACGACTCCATCGGTTGACTACTATGCCTTGTTTGAGCGCGGCATGGGACGCGAAGAAGCGCACCGTGCCGTTCGCTTCATGGATGGAGATGGGCGACTGCTTGCGCTGCGTCCGGATATGACATCTTCGGTGGCGCGCGCTGCGGCGACGCTTTTTGCTGAGCGCCCGCGCCCGCTGCGCTTCTGTTACGCCGCGCCGGTCTTTCGCCAGCAGCCGCACTCACACGCAGAGTGGAGACGCGAAAGCACACAGCTCGGTTGCGAATTGATTGGGCCGGGCGGCGCGGCAGCAGACATGGAAGTGCTCGCGATTGCAGTGGAAGTGCTTGCTAAACTTGGCCTGTGGCAGCACTGCTCGATTACTCTGAACAGCGTTGAAGTTTTCAACGGCATCGCGGAAGGTTTAGCCCTCGACCCGGCGGCACGCGATGAGATGCGACGATTGATTGATATGCGCGATGCAGCCGAACTCGGACGCTTCCTTACGCCGCGTACTTCTTCGGCGACGGAGCGCGCAGCATTCGGGCGTCTGACGCAACTCTCCGGCAAGCGCGAGACGCTTCACCAAGCGCGCCGGGTGATTACCAACAAGCGCTCAACCAATGCGCTCGACGAGCTTGAACAGTTATGGAAAATGATCGAAGCGCTGAACCTAACAGACCGTTTCGAGATCGATCTTGGCGATGTTCTAGAGCTTGATTATTACACCGGCCTCGTATTTCGCATTTACATAAGCGGAGCGGGAACGCGCGTCGGGCGTGGCGGGCGCTATGATTCGCTCACCGCTAACTTCGGGCGAACGGAACCTGCAATTGGCTTTGTGCTCGATCTTGAAGCTTTAACCGATGTACTGGCAAAGACCGATTCTGCGTTTGCCGGTGAGTCGAACAAACCGAACGAGGTTGTGCCGCTCGCGTGTGACGACGAAGCAAGGCTGCTCGTCGAAGCCACTGAGCGTCGTCGCCGTGGTGAGCGTATACGAATCGACTTTGCAAGCGAAAGCTGATGCTTGAACTAACGATTGCCGTTGCAAAAGGAAGAATGCAGGATCAAGCGCTGGCCCTGATGGAGCGTGCAGGCATTCGTGTTGACGAAGCCGCGCTTGCATCGCGCCGTTTGGCAGTGACGGATGCGAGCGAGCGTTACCGATTCGTCTTCGTCAAACCGGCGGATGTGCCTGTCTATGTCGAACACGGCATCGCCGATTGCGGCGTAGTCGGGCGTGATGTGTTGCTGGAATCAGGGGCTGATGTTTTGCAGCCGCTTGACCTCGGCATCAGTCGCTGTCGCATCGCCGTAGCGACGACGCATCCCGAAATACCATTCAGTGAATTTGGAATGCTGCGAGTCGCCACCAAGTATCCGAACATCGCTGCCAAGCATTTCGGCGCACTGGGTATCCCGGTCGAGATCATTGAGCTTTCGGGATCGGTGGAACTCGCGCCTGTTTTAGGTTTAGCAGACTGCATCGTTGACCTGGTCGAAACCGGACGCACACTGGCGGAAAACGGTTTGAGTATCGTTGAAGAGATTACCGAGTCCACAGGGCGTCTGGTGGTGAACCGAGCCAGCTATCAATTGAAGGCCGCAAGTGTGGCGCCGCTTATTGCTCGACTGAATGAAGCGGTGAATGAGATTGCGTTGGAGAAACCGTCAAGTGATTGAGATTATCAAGAGCACACAGCAGGATCGGCGACAAAGCAAGCTTCTCCAAATCAAAGCACGCAGCGTAGCTTTCGACGCTGAACTAATGCACATCGTTGGAAGCGTGATTGATGATGTGCGAAAGCGCGGCGATGCGGCGCTGATCCACTACACCGCGCGCTTTGATGGGATTGAAATAACGCGTGAGAGTTTGCGCTTCGGTGAAGAGAGCATCCATCGTTCGGCAGCACAAGTTGAGCAAAGTGTGCACGAGGCGCTCCGTGAAGCAATCAAGCGGATTCGCGCTTTTCACGAACGGCAGCGCGAACAGTCCTGGGAGATTGAAGCCTCTGGCGCGCGACTCGGTCAGCGTATTATGCCGCTCGATTCGGCCGGTCTCTACGTCCCCGGTGGAACCGCGAGCTATCCATCATCGGTTGTGATGAACGTCGTTCCGGCGCAGACGGCTGGCGTCCGGCGGCTTGTCGTCGCCACGCCGCCGCGCACGCTTGCGGAGAATCCGGCAGTGGCAGCGGCGCTGGTTGAAATGGGCGTGACGGAGGTTTATGCCGTCGGCGGCGCGCAAGCCATCGCCGCGCTCGCTTACGGCACTGAGACTGTACCGCGCGTTGACAAGATCACCGGCCCTGGTAACAAGTACGTTGCCGCTGCCAAGAAACTCGTCTTCGGCGCAGTCGGCATTGATTCAATCGCTGGCCCAAGCGAAGTGGTTGTCATCGCAGACGACACAGCGCGGGCGGATTTTGTGGCAGCAGATCTGCTGGCCCAGGCCGAGCACGGCGAAGATGCTTCAGCGGTGCTCATTACAACCAGCGAAGATCTTGCGCGAGCGGTCGCTGGTGAAGTTGCCAGGCAGTGCGAAACTCTTCCGAGACGTGCGGTGGTTGAAACCTCGCTTGCCGCGTACGGCGCAATCATCGTCGTTGGTAACCTGGATGAAGCATGCCAGGTTGTAAACGAGCTTGCACCGGAACATCTGGAGATCATCACGCGCGACGAAGAAGCCGTGGCGGCAGAGGTGCGCCACGCCGGAGCGATCTTCTTCGGCGCACACACGCCGGAAGCCGTCGGCGACTACCTCGCCGGGCCAAACCACGTGCTGCCGACAGGCGGTGCGGCGCGTTTTTCATCGGCTCTCGGCGTCTATGATTTTGTTCGGCGAACCAGCATGCTACGCTGGTCACAGGATGAACTGGAAAGATCGGCGCATATGATCGCAGCGCTGGCCCATGCCGAAGGTTTAGACGCACATGCTCGTTCGGCGTTAATTCGTCTCGACGGGAACGGAAGACAGAAAGCAGAAAGCGGTAGGCAGTAGGCTGAAAGCAATAGGGAAGAAGGAAGCATCTTTTTTATACTGCTCATTACCCGCCGCCACTACCGCCCAATATTCAAAGATGAATTACTTAGACAAGATCAAACCGCGTGTGCGGGAGCTTCGCGCGTATACGTTGACGCCGGATCGCGGGTCGATAAAGATCAATCAGAATGAGAACCCGTGGGGGATGCCCGCGAAGATCAAAGAGGAAAGTTTGCGGCGTTTAGAGAATCGCGCATGGTCTCGCTATCCTGACTTCGTGCCCGCGAGCTTGCACGAACGTCTTGCCGCTTACGCCGGATGGAAGCCGGATGGAATCGTCGCCGGTAACGGATCGAACGAACTGATTCAAGCGCTGTTGATGGTGACAATCGGAGAAGGCAAGCGCGTGCTGATCTGCGAGCCGACGTTTGCGCTTTACCGGCAGGTTGCGACCGTTTTAGGCGGAGAAATTACGAGTGTTCCGCTCACACCTCAGTTGACATACGACACGAAGGCGATTCACGAAGCAGTTGAGGAGATCAATCCTGATGTGACGATCATCTGCTCGCCGAATAATCCGACCGGCTGCGTGATGAAAGATGATGATTTGGCGCAGTTGCTCGATAGGTCAAGCGGCCTCGTCGTCATCGATGAAGCGTACTTTGAATTTGCCGAGCACACGGTTGTGCCGCTGCTGGAGCGTCATGCGAACTTGGTAGTGTTTCGCACCTTCTCGAAAGCGATGGCGATGGCAGCGTTGCGTGTCGGCTACCTGCTTGCCGAGCCGAGTCTCGCGCGTGAGATCAGTAAAGCCGTGCTGCCATATAATCTAAATGCAATCTCGCAGACCAGCGCCGAGGTCGCGGTAGAGATGTATGAGCGGGAGTTGCAGCCGCTGGTTGGGCGAATCATCTCCGAGCGCGAACGATTGTTCGTAGAGTTGAGGATTATCGAAGGGTTGGTGCCAGTGCCATCGCAAGCAAACTTTATGATTGTCCGCTCAACGGTTGAGCCGCGCCGAGTCTTTGCTGAACTCTTACGGCATGACATCTTAATACGGGATGTGAGCGGGTATTCGATGCTTAAAGATTACTTCCGCGTAAGCGTCGGCACGCCGTCAGAGAATGATGCTTTGATCGCGGCGCTACGGGAGATTTTCTGATTGGTGTTAGAGGATCGTAACCGTCGGCCAATTGCTTGAGAACTGATTGGATGCCTATGAGTACACAACTGCAAACAACCACGCGACGAGCTGAGGTGCACCGGCAGACAAAGGAGACGGATGTGCGCGTTGCCTTGACGCTTGACGGCACGGGGCAGGCGCAGATCGCAACAGGGGTCGGATTTCTCGACCACATGCTGACGCTGTTTGCTAAGCACGGCCTCTTTGATCTTGAAGTGGTATGTCGCGGCGACCTTCAAATTGACGATCATCATTCGGTTGAAGACATCGCGATCACGATGGGTCAAGCGCTCTCTGAAGCTTTGGGCGATAAAGCTGGAATCGCGCGTTATGGCAGTGCGATTGTGCCGATGGACGAAGCCTTGTGTCGTGCGGTGATTGATTTGTCAGGACGCTTCCATCTTGTTTATGAAGTGAAGGCATCGAGAAATAGGGTCGGCGCGTTCTCGGTTGAGATGGCAGAGCACTTCTGGCGGTCGTTTGCCGAAGCCGCACGGTGCAATCTTCACATTGATCTCTTGCGCGGGCGTAACACGCATCACATTCTGGAAGCGACGTTTAAAGCAACGGCTCGTGCGCTGCGCCAGGCGGTTGAACGCGATGCGCGTATTCAAGGTGTGCTCAGTACAAAGGGGGTTTTGTAAAAGTCATGACGGACGAGGTTGTGACGGATGTTGCGATCATCGACTACGGTGTAGGCAACCTTCGTTCAGTTGAGAAGGCTTTCGCGGCGGTGGGTTGTGAAGCGCGTGTGAGTTCGGATGAATCTGAATTGCGTCAAGCGAAGCGTTTGGTACTGCCGGGAGTCGGCGCGTTTGGCGCGTGCATGGAGGCGCTTAGCAAGCGTGGCTTTGATCAGTTGGTTCGCGAGCGCGTCGCTGAAGGCGTGCCGCTCCTGGGCGTGTGCGTCGGGATGCAGATGCTCTTTGACGAATCGGAAGAGTTCGGACGGCGGCCGGGACTTGGTTTGTTGCGCGGGCGTGTGCGTCGCTTTAATGGAAGTTTGCATGTGCCGCAAGTCGGTTGGAACCAGGTGCGGCAGCAATCGGCGCATCCGCTGTTTACAGATATTGAAGACAATTCCTTCTTCTACTTTGTTCATTCCTACTACTGCGAAGCGACGGACCAGGACGTAGTGCTTGGCGAAACCGACTACGAAACTTCTTACGCTTCAGTGATCGCTCACGGCAATGTGTGCGGCGTGCAATTTCACCCGGAGAAGAGCCAAACGTCCGGCTTGCGTCTGCTCAAAAACTTTGCGGAAGGGGTAGTGACAAGTAAATAGTAACAAGAGACAAGTAAAAACCTTGTCTCTTTTGTCACTCGTCACTTGTCACTTGTTACTCGCTTGTTAGCTAAACGTATCATCCCGTGTCTCGATGTCGATCAAGGGCGTGTGGTCAAAGGCATGCGCTTCGTATCGTTGGTTGATGCCGGCGACCCGGTAGAGCAAGGGCGGAAGTATGATGCAGAGGGCGCTGACGAACTCACGTTTCTCGACATCACGGCTTCGTCAGATAAGCGCCGGATCGTCGCTGATCTGGTGCGGCGTGTGGCCGATCAAGTCTTCATCCCACTAACGGTCGGCGGTGGGCTTAATTCAATCGAAGATATTCGTTCGGTGCTGCGCGCAGGCGCAGACAAGGTAACGCTCAACACCGCCGCCGTTGAGCATCCTGAACTGATCAGCGCCGGGGCAGAAGTCTTCGGCAGTCAATGCATCGTGGTGGCGATTGATGCGCGCCGGAGAATTGCGCTGGAGCAGGAAGCGGCAAACGGTTGGGACGTGTACACGCATGGCGGGCGAGGCAACGTCGGCTGGGACGCGGTGGAGTGGGCTGCGCGTGCTGAAAAGCTCGGAGCCGGTGAGATTCTTTTGACAAGTATGGAT
>JACCTF010000866.1 GCA_013812565.1 Pyrinomonadaceae bacterium
TCACCACCGTGCGCAACATCAAGCAGCGTCCGGAAACCGGCGACTCATGGCTGCTCACCGACGCGGGCTTCAACCTGCTGCTGTCGATGACGAGTTATAAATGGTACTACCACCTGATCTCCGCCGCGCGCGCCGACGAACCACACGACACTGATTATAAAGTCGCCGGGCCGCTCTGTGATTCAGGCGATGTCTATTTTGATATTGAATGCGGAGGCCGCCTGCCCGACTATCGCAAACTTCCCGCTGATGTGCAGCCCGGCGAAGTTCTTGCGCTTCTCAACAGCGGCGCATACTCGCTCGCGCAGATGTTTCCCTATAACGGTCGCCCATTGCCCGCCGCCGTAATGGTACGCACAAGCGGCAGCGCTGATGTCATTCGCCGCCGTGACACCTACAAAGATTTACTGACCGGCGACGTGTGGTGAAGAAGCTTGTAGAACAAAGGCTCGCGTGTAAGTACACGAGATTCGAAGATCTTCCGGTCTGGCGCGCAGGCATCGAGTTGGCCGTGCAAGTTTATGCCACGACCGCGAGCGCCACCTATGCTTATAAGTTAATACTCTATGTCAACCCCAACTCAAAACAGCAACATTACGCTTGTTCGCGGCCTTGGCCTGATCGCCGCAATCTCTATTGTAATCGGCAACGTGATCGGGACGGGCGTCTTTCTGAAGACGCGGGTGATGACGTGCAATGTGGGCACGCCGGGCATGGTGCTCGCTGTGTGGGTCGCGGCGGGATTGCTTTCATTAGCCGGTGCACTCACTTACGCTGAGCTTGCGGCGATGATGCCGCGCGCCGGTGGCGAGTACGTTTTTGTGCGCGAAGCTTACGGCCGCCGCTGGGGGTTTCTTTACGGCTGGATGCAATTCTTCATCGCCAAGACCGGCTCGCAAGCGGCGCTCGGCGTCGGTTTCGCGATCTTCCTAAATATCTTAACGGGAGGTGGCCTCAACACACGGTTCTTTACGCTTGATCTAGCCGGTTTCGAAGTTCCCTTCGGCATGCTGCAAGTTTTAGCGCTTTCGGTCATTGCCGTTCTTACGTTGATCAACTGCGTTGCTGTATCAGTGAGCGGTCAAGTCGCAGCAGTGCTCACCGGAATGAAGATCGCGCTGGTGATCGGAGTTGGAGCCGGAGCGTTCATGTTGGCCGAAGGAGATTGGACGAACTTCGCGCTCGTGAACGCCGGCGGCACATGCGAAGGGGTTGACGCGGCGGCGCGTGCAGGCTTTGCGGGTTTCGGCGCGGCGATGCTAGGCGCGTTGTGGGGCTATGACGGGTGGAACAACTTGACGCTTGTCGCAGGCGAGGTGCGCGAACCGCAACGCAACATCCCGCTGGCCTTGATCGGCGGCATGATCGTTATTACCCTGCTCTACATCTTCGTCAACGCGGCATACTTCTACGTGCTGACGCCGACAGAAGTAGCAAGCGTCCCCGCGGCTTCTTCTGTTGCGACAGAAGTTGCCAAAAGATTTCTCGGCGCGGCGGCGGTGAGTCTCGTAGCAGCCGCGCTTCTTTTTTCTACAGTCGGCACGCTGCACACCTCGATTTTGACGGGGGCACGCGTGCCTTATGCGATGTCGCGCGATGGTCTCTTCTTTCAAAGTCTCGCACGGCTTTCGCCGCGCTCGCGCGTTCCCATCGGCGCGCTTCTCGTTCAAGCCGTATGGGCCGGCGTCCTCGCGCTCTCCGGCTCGTATGACGCTTTAACGGACTACGTCATCTTTGCGTCGTGGATCTTCTACGGCCTCACGACCGCTTCGGTCTTCATCTTTCGTCGCCGCCTGCCAGATGCCGAGCGCCCGTATCGCACATGGGGTTACCCGGTGGTGCCCGCGCTTTTTCTGCTTGTCACCGGGTGGCTCCTGCTCAACACCCTGCTGACCGCGCCGCGCCAGTCGCTCACCGGACTCGCCTTGATCGCGCTCGGCCTGCCCGTCTACTGGTACTGGTCGCGGCACAATCGCCTTGCCTCATCAGACACATCGGCGATTGGTCGCGAATAGTAATTAGTACATTTGAATTTATGAATCTTGTTATGTGCGTGAGGCTCTCCGTGTCACCTCATCATGCGTGCCGCCGTCCATAAAACCAACACGCTACGTGCGCTCCAAGCAGCGGTGCGCACCCAGTTGGAGACGACTAATTGGCGGTGAGCCGCCGTATCAAATCCTTTGCCAAGCACGGTGTGGCGGGGAACCTGCAAAACAATCGTCGAAAGCCAGATCAGAACCAACAAGCCGAATCCGATCCAGAGCACTCCGAAATTTATATCTTCACGTTCGCGCGATGTGAGCAACAGCAGCACAGCCGTCAATGCTTCAACGAGCATCGGCGGCCCAACGACCCATGTCGTAAGTCGTGAATGTGCCTCCCCATATGTGATGAATGATGATCGACTCACCTGGCTAAAGAGCGGGTAGTGAACCACCTGCACAAACCAGATGATCCCGGTCATGATGAGCGTCGCGGCGAGATGAGCGAGGAGAATGAACTTCAAAGCAAACCTTCTTAAGATTGTGACAAGTGACTCGGACCAGGCAAGGAAGTCTAATGTCCAATGTCCCAGCTTTCGACGTTGGACTTTGGACATTGGATTTTAGACTTCCTTGTCACGCTTCATTTATCACTATTGAGGATGCGGCGGCCAATCCTGAAAGCGCGGCTCCTTCTACGCGCGGCCCGCCGAAGGCATCTCCGGCAAAGGCAAGCGGCGGATCAGGCACAAAGAGGCAGCGTTCGTTGAAAGTTTGAGTCGGCTTGCTGTAGCGCCATCGTTTCACTTGCGCGGATCGTATCAGCCCGTCAATCCAGCGTGCGGCGGCGCTCGTAAGCAAACTTACAACTTCATCATCCGGCGTTTCCCAGTGCGCACGGCTGAAGGCAGGCGTCGCATGTATGGTTACTGCTGAAGCTTCGGGCGAGATTCCCTTTTGTCGATTGTCGGCGATCCAGTAGATTGGCTCCGCCGCTTCCATTTGCACAGCTCCAGGCGGCGGGATCCGGCTCGGCTGATCGAGCAGGATCATCACCGCGATGCACGGATCATAGGAGATGGCTTCGAGGTGCGTCCGCGCTGTTGTTGGAAGAAGGAAGTTACTCCCATCAATCAAAGCGAGCGATTGCGGAACCGGTGGCGTTAAGATCAAAGCACGGGCGACGAACACCTGCCCGTCTTCGGTCGCAGCTTCCCACATTTTGTTCCGCACGTTTACTGAGATGACACGCTGATCAGTACGGACATAGAGGTTGCGTGCGACATGCTTAGCAATGCCTGTCATGCCAGTGCTTCCACAGAAACGCGGGTGACCATCCGCGTGTGTATCTCCTTCAACGTTCGCAAAACCGCGAGACCATTCCCGAACAACGTTTTGGTCGATCCATGTTTCCACCAACCCGTTGAACAAGGGGTCGCGTACCGTGAAGAACTGTGCGCCGTGATCGAACACACCTTTATCAATGCGCCGCGTGGCGAGCCGTCCACCGACGCCCTGTCCCTTATCTAGCACGACAACTTGAGCGCCACTCTCCTGAAGCTTTGCGGCAGCCAAGAGTCCAGCTATTCCAGCGCCTACGATAATGCACGACCGAGTGTTTTTCTCGCTGCTCATTGTTTTCCAAGCAAGTGGCGCAATGCGCCTTCGAGTTCCGGGTTGAGGAAATGATAGTTCGTTTTGAGAAGTCTGGTTGGCTCGACACGCGCGCTTGACAGCAACAAGGCGTCGGCCATTTCGCCGAACGCCAAGCGCGCGGCGAAAGCGGGCACGGAGAAGACTGTCGGACGATCAAGCACGCGGCCAAGAGTTTCAGTAAACTCGCCGTTTGTTACCGGGTGCGGAGCAACTGTGTTTACCGGCCCGGCTAAGTTTTCAGTTCGTAGCACATGATGGATAGCGCCGATCACATCGTCTAAAGCGATCCAACTCATATACTGGTTACCGCTTCCCACCTTGCCGCCCGCGCCCATCTTGAAAGCCGTGAGAAGCTTCGCCAGCGCACCGCCCTCCGGACTCAACACAATGCCGATCCGCATATTCACCACGCGGAGGCCGCGTTCCGCAGCCGACAGGGACGCCGCCTCCCATTCACGACAGACACCAGCGAGGAAATCCGTACCCGGCAGGCTTTCTTCCCGCAACACCTCGTTGCCGCGATTGCCGTAGTAGCCGATTGCCGACGCACACACCAGCGTCTGCGGAGGTTGGGCC
>JACCTF010000886.1 GCA_013812565.1 Pyrinomonadaceae bacterium
GGCTACGCCATCTTCTATCCGTCGCTTTTCTACCGGGATAACTTTGCCGGGACGGCAGGGTTCGCCACTACGACGACCAACTACACTGCGCCGGGCGGTGACGCCACCCGTCCAGCTTTTCAACTTCGCAACGGTTTCCCTTCCGCGCCGATTCAATCGCTCGGCTCAGCCCTCGGCCCGAGCGCCTTCCTCAGTCAGGGTGTGTCATACGACGAACCTGATGGCACAACGCCGATGTCGCAGCAATGGGATTTATCACTCCAGCGAGAGTTGCCGGGCGGGTTTGTTGTCGATCTCACTTACTCAGGTAATAAAGGATCGCACTTCCTCGCGGGCGGTTATGACTTAAATCAACTTGATCCGCAGTATCTAGCGCTCGGCGATGCGCTATCGCGAACTGTGCCGAATCCTTACGCCGGACGTGTGACGGGAGCCTTTGGCGGAGCGACCATTACGCGCGCGCAATCATTACGCCCGTACCCGTATTACGGCAACATCAGCGTGCGCAGCCCGCACCTCGGCAACTTCATTTCACATTCCGGGTTGTTAAGCGTCGAAAAGCGTTTCTCGCCGCAAGGCTTGACCTTGTTGTTTTCCTACACGAAAGCCAAACTAATTAGCGACAGCGTCACATCACCCGTCGATTTCGGCGAGATCGAGCAGGTCACTGAAACCGGCTACCAGAACGGCAGGTTTAATAGAAGTGAGGAGCGTTCACTCGATCCGACTGATGTTTCCGACCGCGCGACTGTGAGCGCGCTCTACGAACTACCATTTGGCACCGGCAAGCGCTTCGATAGCAGCAGCGGCTTCGTCAACAACCTTATCGGCGGCTACCAACTAAGCTTGATCGGGATTATGCAGACCGGGATTCCGATTATCGTTCGCGGCGCAACCAACAATGCCGCGAATCGTCCGAACTCAACCGGCACCAGCGCCCGGATCGACAACTCGATGGCCGAGCGCTGGTTTGATACGAATCAATTCGTCAATCCGCCGCCATTCACTTACGGCAATGTCGGTCGTGTGCTGCCCGACGTGCGCACGCCGGGAACCATCAACTTCGATATGTCGCTGATTAAAAACACGCGGCTCAGTGAAGACTTAAATCTTCAGTTTCGCGCGGAAGCCTTCAACGTCTTCAACCACGTCAATCTCAACGCGCCGAACGCTTCTTTCGGCGCTGGTCCAGACGGCAGAAACAACAACGCCAACTTCGGGCGCATCACCAGTGCACGTGATGCGCGACAGCTTCAGTTTGGGGTGAAACTGATTTTCTAAAAGCGGTGACAGGTGACAAGTGACAGGTGACAAGCAAGGACTCAGAATCCAGAAGACCAGAAGCAGCGTGAATGCCTTCTGTTTCAAGCCTTACTCTGCTCGCTTTCTGCTCATTACTTGCTACTTAGCGCTTGTCACTGCTTTAAGCGTCCTTCCCGCGCAAAGCAGCATTGTTGCCCGCACACCTAGACAATCGCCGACGAACACTAGGGCAACTCCACGCCCCAACATTTTGTGGATCCTTGGCGATGATCTCGGCCGGCAACTCGGCTGCTATGGAACGCCGCTTGTGCGCACGCCGAACATCGACCGCTTAGCGCGCGAAGGAGCGCGCTACACAAATGCTTTCACCACTGCGCCTGTGTGTAGCCCGAGTCGTTCGGCGTTAATTACCGGCATGTACCAAACCACGATTGGTGCGCACGACCACCGCAGCCACCAAAATGATGGTTACACCTTGCCGTCAAATGTTAAGCTGCTCACGGATCACTTTCGTAAAGCGGGTTACTTCACCGCTAACGTCACGACCCCGGCTCCCGGCCTCAAAGTAGCAGGAAAGACTGATTTTAACTTCAGTGCTCCAAAACCTTTCGACGGCACGGACTGGAATCAGAGTGCCCCCGGTCAACCCTTCTATGCGCAGGTCAACTTCTTTGAGCCGCATCGCACGTCGGGCGGCTACTCGCAGCAGCCCGTGCGTAATCAGAAGCACACGGTTGATCCGGCGAAGGTACGGCTTCCGCCCTACTTTCCCGACCACCCGGTTGTTCGTGAGGACTGGGCTGACTACCTCAATGCAATTCAAATCCTTGACGCCAAAGTTGGAGCCGTGCTTGACCGGCTGGAGCGTGAGGGGCTGACTGATAACACGGTTGTAATGTTCTTCAGCGACAACGGGCAGTGTCACATTCGCGGTAAGGTGTGGCTCTACGATGCAGGGATTCACATTCCGCTAATTATCCGTTACCCGAAGTGGATCAAAGCAGGCACCGTGCGTGACGAACTGGTAAGCAGCATTGACATTACCGCGACAGCGCTCAGCCTTGCTGGTATTTTGGTGCCCGCAAACATGCAAGGACAAGTCTTTCTCGGTAGCAGTGCGCGGCAACGTGAGTACATATTCGCGGCACGTGACCGCTGCGGCGAAGCCGTTGATCGAGTGCGCGCGGTGCGTTCGGGGCGCTACAAACTGATCCGCAACTACCGTCCCGAAATTCCTTATGCGCAGCCGCACAACTACATCGACACGCACTACCCGACCCTAGGTATACTCAGGCAGTTCTATCAGGAAGGACGGTTGAACACCGTACAGTCGCTCTTCATGCAATTGCGTAAGCCGGCGGAAGAGTTGTACGACACGGCTACTGATCCTTATGAAGTCAACAACTTGGCCGCTTCAGTGAAGCATCAAGCGGTGCGTAATGAGTTAGGCCAGGCACTGGATGGATGGATGAAAGCGTATGACCGCACGCAGCATTAACGGGTTAGCTTGCTGTGTAAGCAATCCGAGCGGCGCAAGGGAACAGGTGAATGGCAACAAGCCGGCGAACATTCCTTAAAGATGCCACGCGCACCTGGCTCGCTGCCGGACTCACTGCGCCCGCAATCAATCGCGCTCCACAAAAGAAGCGGCCACACATCATCCTGATTATGGCTGATGATATGGGCTTCTCCGATATTGGTTGCTATGGTTCTGAAATCGCGACGCCAAACCTTGACCGCTTGAGCAAGGAAGGTTTACGTTTCACGCAGTTCTACAACGCGGCGCGCTGCTGCCCATCTCGCGCCGCGCTGATAACCGGCCTCTACCAGCATCAAGCCGGGATCGGGCACATGGATGACAATCTCCACGTGCCAGCTTATCAAGGCGACTTGAACAATCGGTGCGTCACCATCGCCGAAGCTTTACAAGCTGGCGGCTATCAAACAGCGATGACAGGCAAGTGGCATCTCACGCCGCCAACTGAATCGAAGCACAACTGGCCGATCCAGCGCGGCTTTCAAAGATTCTTCGGTTCCTTGCGCGGCGGCGATTACTATAACCCGCCGTTTCTCATTCGCGGCAATACGCCGATTGAAGCTCTTGAAGGTTTTTACTATACCGACGAGATCAGCAGAACGGCTGCCGAATTTGTCCGCGAGATGGGACGCGCACGGCAGCAGCCTTTCTTCTTGTATGTCGCCTTCAACGCTCCGCACTGGCCGCTGCATGCCTTGTATGCTGACGTTGCCAAGTATCAAGGCAAGTACCTGAAAGGCTGGGATTCGGTGCGTGAAGCGCGTTACCGACGCTTGATCGAATTGGGCATTATCACGAAACATTGTCCGCTTTCGCCGCGTGACCAGCGGGTGACAGCGTGGACTGATGTGCCGGAGAAAGAGAAGGCGACGTGGGATTTGCGCATGGCCGTTTACGCGGCACAAGTTGATCGAATGGACCAGGGCATTGGGCATATCCTACATGCGCTTAAGGAGAGTAAGGCGGAAGAAAACACACTGGTGATGTTTCTCTCAGACAACGGCGCGTCCGATGAAGTTGTTGAACGGAGTAAACCCGGCACAGTGATCGGGCAGAAAGGTTCATTTGCGAGCGCCGGTCTTCCCTGGGGCAATGTGAGCAACACGCCGTTCCGCCGCTACAAAGCGCAGATGCACGAAGGCGGAAGCGCAACGCCGTTCGTCGTACATTGGCCTGCGGGAATCAAACACGGAAGACTCATCGACCAACCCGGTCACATCATGGACATCATGCCGACCTGCCTTGATGCCGCTTCAGTGCCGTACCCGCGAAGTTACAAAAGCCAAAAGATTCTACCGCTTGAAGGCAAAAGTCTGTTGCCGATCTTTCAAGGTAAGGCGCGCCGCGAACACGAAGCGCTGTTTTGGGAGCACGAAGGCAACCGTGCCGTCAGACAAGGCAAGTGGAAGTTGGTTTCACGCTTTCGTAACAAGTGGGAACTCCACGATCTAGCCGCTGGCCGGACAGAGCTTAACGA
>JACCTF010000053.1 GCA_013812565.1 Pyrinomonadaceae bacterium
GAGTTGAGCATTGTCAGAGCCGTGATTGAGCTGCTCAAGCAATCGCAACGCTATTGGGAATGGCTTAATCATTCGGCTAAACTCAACTTGGAGGCTACTTTATAAAATGTGTCCAGACTTCAGCTCATCAGCTCATTCAGATTCTCAGCGCCGTAGATTCGACCGGATACAAAGCCAAGCGGTGAAAGGACCCGAGGATGAGCGACTGTTGCAATGTGCCCCATCAAACAGGCATCACGACTTTGAATGAAAGAGTCCCGGCGGAGGCGACACATTGTGCCGAGTGCGGCGGCGAAGGGCGGAGCGTCGCGCGCCAGACCGTTCTCCTCCATGTGCGGAGTGAAGAACTCGCGCGGGTGAGCGATCAAGCATACCGCTTTTGTCCGAGTCCTAATTGTCAGGTCGTTTATTACGGCGATGACGGCGAGCGCTTCACCGTCGAAGACGTGCGCGAGCTTGTGACCGCGAAGGCGAGCGGAGACGAGCGCCCGCTCTGCTACTGCTTCGACTTCAACGAAGGTCAGGCGCGGGAGGAGATCGCACGCACCGGCAAGAGCACGATACCAGCGCGGATCAGCCGTTATATCAAAGAAGGCATATGCGCGTGCGAGGTCAGAAATCCATCCGGCGCGTGTTGTCTCGGACAAGTTAATCAAACGATCAAACGTCTCGCTGAAGAACACAAGACAGCCGTTCAACCAATCATTAACCTACGGCTTCCGGAGTGAATCCAAGCACGATGTCAAATCGGGCGGCAAGTTCACCGAGGCGTGATTCTTTGATTGATGCGAAATCTACAATCAAAGAGTTGCGGGCCTTCGCGTCCCTGATGCCCCGCAGGATGCCGTCGCGCTCGTTTCCCGGTTCGCCTTTGACATAACATTGCGTGGTGAACTTCTCTTGCCCCTTCACTTTAATGGCGAAGTGAATGTGCGGCGTGCGTCCGGGATAAGGCACCGGCTTGATGGTGCGGAAGTAGTATTCGCCGGTAGAGCCTGTGAGGAAACGGCCAAATCCCTGAAAGTTCTTGTCGCGGGCGACCCCGTTGGCGCTGCCTGTGTGCAGATATGCGCCGTTGTTGTCGACCTGCCAGATTTCGACCACGGCGTGTTTGATGGGCTTGCCCTGGGCGTCGAGCAGGCGACCGCTGAGATGCGTGATTTCACCTACCGCGGGAGTGATAAGGTCGTTAACGACGATCAGGTCGTTGTCTGTGTCCAGCGGAAGGTGCTTCGGATAAAACGGCCCCTCGGTCTGGCGCGGGGTCCGCACGAGTTCTTCGGCGAAGACTCCGGGAACAATGAAAACAGCGGCTCCCAAAGTCATGCTGTGAAGGAAACTGCGGCGTGTCTGAAACACATCTCGTTCTTTGTGCTCACTAATGTTCATAATCATTGCTCCTATTTAGAAGACGGTAAGCTCTCCTTGTGCAGTTCGGTGCAGTTCGCGTTTGTGCACCATCGGGGCGGATGTGTTTATCATCCGCCGTCATATTCGGGGTGGTCGCGCAGACTCGCTCTGGTTTCGATGTTCTTCTTCCAGTCTTCGAGCAGCGGCCCCTTAATGCGCTCGGCACGCTTGTTCAAAGCAGTCATCTGGTCTGCGCCAATCGACTTGAAGTTCTGCGCGATCCTCACGTCATCCTCAAGCTGCCCCGTGCTCGTGCAACCGATGGCCGTGCAGTGAATGGGCAAACTCAAAACGTAGGTTAAGCATTCCTTGGCGCTGAAGCTTTGCAACAATTTGGCGTTGCCGAAATTCTTCATGCCTTGAATCCCCATTCCCCGCTCCACGGCCACAGGCAGCACCAGTTTCTCAAAGCTCAAGTAGAGCGGGTCGGCAATGTGCAAAGGCATCAGGATCGTATCCCACTTGTCATACCTCTTCAGCATCTCCAGATGAACCTCAGGGTCCCTGTGGCCGGTGAAGCCGATGAAACGGCACTTGCCCGCTCGCTTGGCGGCCTCGAACGCCTCGATGGCACCGCCGGGAGCGAAGACCCTTTCAACCTCTTCTTTGTTCCCGATCTCATGCACTTGCCACAGATCAACGTAATCAGTACCCAGCCGCTTCAAGGAAAGGTGCAGTTCCTCCTCAGCCTCCTTGCGCGTACGCTTATTGCTTTTGGTCGTAATAAACACCTGTTTGCGAAATTCCGGCAGGGCCTTCCCGTAGATCTCCTCAGAGTGTCCGTTCCAGTAGCTGTGTGCAGTGTCGAAATAGTTGATGCCCAGTTCGACGGCCCGTCTGGTGAGCGTGATTGCATCCTTATCGGATGAGGTGAGTTGGAAGCGGCCACTGGCGAGGCCGATGACGGTGAGTTTGACGCCTGTCTTGCCGAACGTCCGCATGGGAATCTCGCCGGCTTTGAGACTGGGTTGAGAGCCGTGAACTGCCTTGTTGCCAAGCCCAGCAAACAGTCCTCCTAACAAGTTCCCGATGACGGTTCTGCGTTTCATATGCATTCCTCCGTATAGTTTAACGAACTGCCGGATCGCGTCTGGCCGCA
>JACCTF010000888.1 GCA_013812565.1 Pyrinomonadaceae bacterium
GTCACTGCCGCAAGCGATCTTGAATGTTCTGCTGTTCAGCATTATCGGTGTCGTGCTGTTCGCTTTGATCTTTCTCGTGATGAGCAAAGTGACGCCGTTCTCGCTGCGCAAAGAGATTGAAGAAGATCAGAACGTCGCGCTGGCAATCGTGATGGCATCGGTCATCATCGGCATCGCGATGATCATTGTCGCCGCCATTTCAGGGTAAGTAGTATTTCGATGAACTCTCAGCTACTACGCAACGCTTCGGATCAAACTAAGTACACAGATTATGCGACGTTTGCACGCGCAGTTTACGAAACCGGCGTGCTGTCCGATCCGTGGTTCGATGGGCGCGAACGTTTCCGCATGCAAGGTGTTGTTCTCTCCACGCAACAAGCTCAAGCGCTGGCTGAAGCTGCGGAGCGAGTCGCTTATGTGCATCAAGAACTGGTTGAGATATTGCTTGAGAATCCGGCGCTTCTACATGAGTTTTACCATCTGACCACGTGTCAGCAAGCGATGTGGGAAGCGGCGGGCGGGCTCTGGCATGGAATGGCGCGCGCTGATCTGTTCGTCTGCACGGATGGACAGATCGCTTGTTGCGAGCTTAATAGCGACACGCCTTCGGGGCAGCCAGAAGCCGTGATCCTCAACCAGTTGCTGCATTCCTTGCAAGTTGCGACAAACGTAGCGCACGATGGAGACGAAACGGTTACGGATCCGAACGCGGAGATGGAAGTGGCTTACGTCCAGATGCTTCGGGAGAGTCATGCGAAACGCACCCGTGAGCCGCTTGCTTCAGTGGGAATCATTTACCCGACGGAGCTGACCGAAGATTTAGGGATGATTACGCTGCTTACGCGCTGGGTGGAACGAGCGGGGATCAAGGTTGTTCGTGGTTCTCCGTTCAACTTGCGGCGGACAGCGCGGGGTATTGAGGTGCTCGGCGTTCCCGTAGATTCGATTGTGCGCCATTACAAAACCGATTGGTGGGGCGAGCGTCTGCCGGTCTGGAGGGATGCGCCGGACTACCCGGATGCCGAACCGCTCTATGAACCACTGGGCCAGTTGCTCGCGGCTGATCTAGCCGGAGAGGTCACGGTGGTCAATCCTTTCGGCTCAGTGGTCACGCAGAACAAGCTGTCGTTGGCTTTTTTTTGGGAGGAGCAGCCACGGTTTTCCCTGCGGGCGCAAGATTGGATTCGCCGGTACATTCCGGAGACATACCGGATGATCAATTTCCCGCCGGACCAGTTACAGAGGGAGCGCGAAAGATGGGTACTGAAAAGCGATTATGGATGCGAGGGACGGGAAACAATCTGCGGGCCGTTTGTCAGCGAAGATGTGTGGCAGAGAACAATTAACAACGCGCTCCCGGAGCACTTCGTCGCTCAAAGATTCTTCCATGTGAAGGCGGATGAAAACGGAAGGTTAGCAAACTACGGAGCATACTTGTTTGGCGGTAGCGCCAGCGGATTCTTTACGCGTTTGGCGCATCAAACCACTGAATATACAGCGGTGACAGTACCGACTTTTGTCGTCGGGAAAAGGAAGTAGTAAAGCAACATGCCTGAAGATAATGATCCAAAGAAATTGACGAAAATGGGCCGCGTTAACCGTCGAGCGGTGGCGGCTGCCGATGACACCAGTGAAACCAAACCGTGGTGGAAGACGTCACGGCGCACCTTCATTGTCGGCGGCGCGATAGGCGCGGGCGCGCTGCTGACCGGCATCGGCCTCTGGGGAGTGACGCGCGACGACACGACGGATGTGGACAAAGATTCGCTTGAGCTGCAACAAAATGGAGGGTGGAACGTCGGCTCTGAAGACCGCAGGCTTTCCATGCCCTCGGCGCAAGTCGCGGACTCACAACAGAGCGCCGCTTGGAAGCGGTATCTCGACAGTTCGGCAATGCTCTCAGCTTATCAACCACAGACGGAAGCGTGGCTGCCGTTCTTTGTGCCGACGCTGATTCAATCGTTGCAGTTTGAAACTTTGCGCAGTCAACTCGCGCCGCTGTTTACGCCGAGCATGAAGGAGTCTTACGAACGCGGACAAGCTCTCGCGCGCGAGTTTCTCGATTTCGCGGAGAATGCCGGAGAAGTAACCTTCATTGTTGATCTACCCGGGCCAGACAGCATTGCCCTCGGTGCCGGAATGGCGGACGCCGCCCGGCTCATCACCACGTTCGACAACTTCCCACATCCGATTGGCGTTACGCCTTCGCATGAAACGCTCGGAGCAATGCTCTACTACGCCGCTGAAATCGAAACCAAACAACAGAAGCTGTCTCCCGGCGCGCCGCCGGTTTTCTTGCTCGACTCAAAGCGTCTGACAGACTACAAGGACGCGGACACGCAGTTTGACAATCGGTATCTCGCCAAGCTTCCGTCCGCCGACAGATTTCAAGAGCGAGGCATCAAATCAATCATCTACGTCACGCCCGACCGCACGCGCACAGAGGAACTCGATGACTTAAACGAAGACTTTGTGGAGTATAAAAACAAGGGATTGAACGTCGCGATGCTTCCCATCAGTGACTTCACGCCGGGCGATGGAACCGGCAGCCAACAAGCCGGTACGTCAAGCGAACGGCGCTACTACTATGGCGGCAGCCCGGGCAGCCACCTGCTTTTCTTTTATGCGTACCCGTTCTTCAGACCGTACCCGACATACGCGAGCCGGTATCCGGGGTACGCGGGGGCGGGTGCCTCTTCAGGGGCACGTTCAGTCGCTCCGCCGAGGTATATTCCCGCACCACGTCCCACGATGTTCTCCGGAACGCGTATCGGCAGTAGTAGCGCGGTGGGCGTCGGGCGGAGCAAGCCGAGCGGTTTCGGACGCGCCACGGTCCGCGTGTCACCTTCGGGCAGCGTGGTTGGAACACGCGCTGGACGCTCCGGTTTCTATTCGCCGAGCCGGTCAGGGTCGTTCGGGCGCGGCGGCGGATACAGCGGGTGACAGACGATTTTTTAAAGCGACTTAAGAATAAGGATAGCGTTGGTGGGTCATCTGTCGCCGCTGGCCCAGCGTGTGTGGAGATATGATGACGCGTAGATCATGGTTGAAAAGCGCTTCGCAGCTTTTGGGCGGGGGCGGCGAAGAAGGCTACTTCTTCGGCGTCCAACTCGTCATTCATGCTTTTGGCAAAGACACTTTGCGGGCGCGCCTGGCCGAAGTGATCGCCGATCCTGACGGTACATTGGAAGATACTGAAGCCAAACGTCGGTATCTCAAGCGCGTGGTCGCGTTGCTCATTGAGCAGGAACCGTATTGGAGTCAGGTTTTCTGGGATTACAAGACGGAGCGCGAAGCGGCTGAAGCTGAATTTGAAGCTTGGGCGGCAGAACTCTCGGCTGGCACCGCGACTGAAAGCGAAGAGATGAGCCACGCCGTGGATAGTGCGCATCGACTTTCAAGCGAGAAAGATTATGTTGCGGTAACAATCATCCTTCTTTTGAGCGAACCCTTTCCCCCGGCGGAGATAGAACAGGAAACAGACTACTGGTCCACTAAGTCGATTAGCAAAATCGTGCGCGGACTGTTGCTCATTAATCCAGAAGCAGTCTTGGCCGATGGCGTCTTCGTCATTCCCGGAAATAGCGAGGATGGACTCTCCGAAGAGGATTTGCTGACCGGCGGGTGGAGTTACCTGCGCGTCATCGCATAAATCAAGAATTTACTTTTGTAAGCAGAGGCTTCCTTTTGGTTCAGTGAAGAAAGAATCACTGTAGGGTGGGTATATACAACATATTAGAGGACGAATGAGATTCCATTGCTTGTCGGCGGCCGGGAATTTCGCGCGCGATTTCCGTGATGCGTGCGACGTTAAAAGGCTTTGTGATTACCCAATCCACTTGGGCCGCACGTTGTTCCTCTGATCCGACGGCCTCGCCCCAGCCGGTAATGACGGTCAACGGAATGAGGGTGTCTCGTTCGCGGATCGCTCGCGCTAACTCCCAACCACTCATTTCGGGCATCCCAACATCGGTGAATATGGCATCGAATTTCTCCGTTTCAAACAAGCCGACTGCCTCATGGCCTCCAGCGGCTAATACTACTTCATAGCCCTCGCTTTCAAGGATGTCGCGCAGCAGTTCCCTGACAAATAGTTCGTCATCTACCACCAAGATTTTCGTCGGCTTTGATAACGATAGAGATAATGTAGCCATCTCTTGTTTATGCTCTCCCGGAGATGTAGTGGTGGTGGCGGTAGCGCCGGGCGCGATCGGGAGCTTAATGCGGAAGGTTGTGCCGTGCCCAGGCTCCGACTCAACTTCAACGCTGCCTTCATGACGGCGGATGATACCGTAGCTGACAGCCAGTCCCATTCCCGTCCCGGCCGTGCCTTTAGTGGTAAAGAACGGATCGAAGATGCGTGTGCGTACCTCTTGGGTCATACCCGTTCCCGTGTCGCTGACGGTCACCTCGACCATTCCCTGATGCTCTGCTGCGGAGAGCGTCAGGATTCCACCCGCAGGCATCGCATCCACGGCGTTGAAAATAATATTGACCAATACCTCGCGCAACTCCGACGCATCTCCCATCACTACTGAATTGGAACTATTCAGTAGATCAAGCTGGATGTGAACACCAGCAGCCATCGCCCGAGCTTGCCAGCGCGGGCGGGTAATCTCGCTGACATCCACCAGCACTTGGTCGATCGCCACCGGAGCAAAGTCGTGATCGCGGCGCAGCCGGGCAAAGTCCTGGATGCGCCGCACGGTGTGAGCGCCATCCTCGGCTGCCTTGATGATGATGTCGAGGCCGTGCTGGAACTTCTTTGTGTCCTTGGCACTCTTCATCAATTGCGCACGCCCAAGAATACCGGCAAGCGTATTGTTAAAGTCGTGTGCCACACCAAAGGCAAGCTCACCGAGCGCAGCCAATTTCTCAACCTGCGCCGACTGCGCGCGACTCCGCTCGTACTCAGCATGGGCGCTGGCAATCTGCTCGGCATAGACTCTGAGACGCGCAAGCGTTGCGGTGTCCTGCGAGCTCGCAAGCAACTGATCAGCCCGTGCCCACACCTCGCGCCGGTCCGTATCGCTTAAGTAGTCGAATAGCTCTTCCACAAGGGCGAGGGCCGCTCGCCCAGCGCCTTCCCAGTCACTATGCCGCTCGGCTACATGGCGCGCACGTTCAAGGACAGAGCGGGCCTCAAGGTGGCGAGAGGAGCGAGCCAGCACCTTACCGTACGTGGTCAAAGCTTCTGCTAACAGTACTTGTTGGCCGCTTCGCTCAAACGTTTGGAGAGCCTCGCAGATCACTCCTTCGGCATCTACGTAACGGTTCTCTGCTAACAGCACCTGGGCGCGAGTTTCGTCAACCTGCGCGCGGTGAACATCATCTTTGAGGTCGGTAAAGAGAGACCAAGCCTTATCCAAGTGCTCATGCGCGTCACTGAACCTGGCGAGCGTAAAGAACAGAAATCCAAGGTTATTCTCAATTGCGGCACGGTAACCCATGTGACCAAGCTGCTCGAAGTGAAAGGTTGCTGCTTCGTACGCGACAAGGGCACGTTCGGTGTAATCAGCGCGCTTCTCCGTTGCGCCGAGATTCTTTAATGTCGTCGCGAGTTCAAGATGGAAGCGGCCTTTGACCGAATGCTTAACGCTCGCGTCGGCTAGCGGCGCGGCTTCAAGCAAGATGCGAAGGGCATCATGTAAGCGCGCAGCATGACGCTCGACAATGGCGCTGCGCACCAGGGCACCAACCCGCAAGTTACCTTCTACTTCAGGAAGACGTTCAAGCGCAGCACGTAATACACTCCGCGCTTGATCAAACATTCCTTCACGATAGTAGCAGTAGGCTAATTCAATCTGCCCCTCCGCCGCACGTACCGACTCATTT
>JACCTF010000898.1 GCA_013812565.1 Pyrinomonadaceae bacterium
TACATTCTCGTGGCAAACCAGAATGGCAAACGCGTGGACCGTATCACCACGGATTACGCCACCAACACGTTCGTGCTCGACGCCTCGCTGGACCTCGCCAACGGGGTGACGCCGAATGGCGTCCTCAGGGAGTTCGCGGGGCGGCCCGACAACGCCCCCATCCTGGTGGTGCCGGACGCCACCAGTAGCCTGGCCTTCGTCACGCTGCGCGGCGGTGGTTTATTCGTGGTCGACCCGACCTCCACGCCGATGGAAATCCTGGCGGAGTACGATAGGACGACGGTCCACGCCAGTGGCTTCGGAGGCGTCGAAGCGAACGGCCGCATGTACATCAACTCCGGAGCGGGTGCTGCTGACACGAATCCGTCGGAATTCGATGTCTATCGCTTTCCGCTGGCAGGATATGCTGCCTCGAATCCGCCGAACACCCCAGCCCCAGCGGTGGTGTTCTCTGATGACACCGTGCCCCCGGCGCACGAACGGGACGCCCACGGCCTGGTGGCGACCAAGCATAACCGTTATGTCTGGGTGTTCGATCGTGCACTGCGCGTTGCGGAAGTATTTGATACCGCTTCTGACGCGTGGGTAAATACGATAGCTCTCGCCCACCCGTCGAGTGACCACCCCACACCAGATCTCGCGGATATTTCTCCTTCCGGCAATCGGATTTTTGTGTCTCTCAGGGGGCCCAATCCCCTGAGTGGGAGCCCACATGCCGCAACTGGCAGCACGCCGGGACTTGGCGTCATTCAGGTAACCCAGGGAGGCAAAGGCGGGGTGCTCAAAAGTGTGGTTCGGATTAGTAACATCGACACCGCAGGAGTGGAACGAGCAGATGTACACGGTATTCGTGTGCGGCTGAGATAAAACCGTCTGTCGTAGTTTGTGGTGTGGACCTGCGTGGCGACTCCAGCCTCGCTCTAGCACAGGACACATGCAGTGTGAGCGGTGGGGGATAAGGCGGTTGTCCTAGTCCTAAGGATGTCCCATGCCGAACAAAGGCATGCAGGCGACGGCGAAAAGCCTCCGCTCCTACGTTGCTCCGGCTGCTCGCCGCGCCTGATGCCCGGCGTTAAATTCCGTGGGGAGAATCTCGGCCCACTACGCGCTCATTACTTCCTGAGTTGGCAAATTCTCGTGAAGACCCTCGAGCCGTTTCTGCCCGGCCTTCTCTCATTGTAGCGGCGCTCGGCGTCTTCATAGCTTCACGCTGCTTCATGTGAACGCACTGCCTTAAGATACTTTGCTCTCTCCTTCACCTCTTCATCCGATGTGTACCATTCAGCCGGAAGGACGGCGACAAAAGCGCGCTTGAAGTCTTGGTAAACCTCTAACGCTTCCTTCTCCCCGATAGCGTCGGCCAGAAGTGCCAGCGCAAGCTGCGCCGGGCCGCTTCCGCTGTATCCCCAAGAAAACCCGGTCGGGCTTTTGTTCGCTAAGTCGAGGCGAAGCGGAAGAGGGCTGACACTTCCGCGCTCATCCTCAATTACAACCCGATACGCTCCATCCTCGCAAATTTTTCCAACATACGTTTTCATGCGCCCCTTTCCTATTCATCAAAAACTTCTTCAATATCACGCTTCCCGTGGAGCACTCGTAAGACTTCAATCCCGTCATCGGTGGGCCGATAAAATATAAGGTAGTCTTCAAAGCCTTTGACCGGCCACACCCGGATATTACGAAGGCGAGAAGACCGAAACTCCCTGGGGCTTCCGATAAGCGGCAACTTTGCCACAAAGTCTATAGACTCTTCGGCAGCGACTAGAAAACGCACGCCGGCATCAAGGTTTTCTTCTCCGATATAGACAAAGCTCTCTTCAATGTCGCGCTCGGCTTGCGTCCTCTTCGTGACTTTATTCATTTCGCGGCTTTCTTCTTTTGGATTCGCTCGAGGCCGCGCTGCTTAATGCCTTCCCAATCTTTCTTGGTCATCGGTGACGCCGGGCCGCTCTCTATCGCGTGAAGCAAAAGCTTCTCTATCCGTTCCTCTTCCTTCTGCTTCTTCGCATCCCTGACGAGCTCCCGCACATACTCGCTTGCCGTACCGTAGCCGCCGCTCGAAACCTCGTCTTCAATGAACTCCTTCATTGATTCAGGGACTGAGATATTCATGCTTGTCATTTGGTCTTTAGTGTCTTGCTTCATACTTCAAGCCTAGCAGAATCTGTCAGTTTATGCCATAGGAAGTTCATTACACATTTCGTAAAATAAAATCTTCGAGTTCGGCATAATGTCGGTCGAGGCTCCTTTGAAATATCTCCAATTCTCTGAACCAGTCACAATCGGGTAAATCAAAGCTTGCAGCTAATAGTCTTGCAACGCGCTCCATCACTCGTAGAAGCCACAAAGCCATATTTACAAAAGGTCCTAAGTTTTTCTCATCAGCTTCGTGAAGGTATAGTTTGGCGGTAAACGTCCACTTTGAGCCTTCTACTTGAAAGTCCGACTGTAAGCGATGAGCAAACGACAAGTAGTTATTGTGGACTAGGCTACTTGCAAATTCGAAGCATTCGTTGAGCGGTCCCGTTAACGG
>JACCTF010000910.1 GCA_013812565.1 Pyrinomonadaceae bacterium
CCTCTGCATTAACAGCAAAAATGCTGTTTGTGATGGTGTGGCTTTGCGCTGTGATTCTCGGCGGCCAAAACAATTACATGCAAGCTCAAACGCCGGCACCCTCTCCGCCGACGATGCTGGACGCGCGCCTCGGGGTCCGTGCCGTGGTCACCGGTCTCAACCAGCCGACCACAATGGCGTTTCTCGGCGCAAACGATATTCTCGTATTAGAGAAGGCGACGGGCAGAGTGCAGCGGGTGGTGAACGGCGTCATCCAGGGCACGGTTCTCGATTTAGCAGTCAACGCTGGCTCCGAACGCGGCTTGTTAGGTATCGCGCTGCATCCGGAGTTTGCCACAAACGGTTTTGTCTACCTCTATTGGACTGAGAGTGCGACCGGCGCAGACACCAATAACTTGGCCGACCTCGGCTCGATCTGGTTTAGCCTGGAGCCGCTGCTGGGGAACCGTGTCGATCGCTTCCGGTGGAATGGAACAAGCCTCGCCTTCGACCGCAACATTACACGCTTCCGCCACTACCAAGCCGACCCCGGCCAACCTCTGCGCGGCAACCACGATGGCGGCATCATCCGCTTCGGCCCCGACGCTAAGCTCTACATCATCGTTGGCGATACCGGGCGTCGCGGCCAGATGCAAAACCTGGTATCAGGGCCAACTTTGACCGGCCTTGGGCCGACGGTTCCAGACGATCAGTTCGGCGGGCCAGCCCCGGACAACGCACACTTCACCGGCGTGATCGTGCGGCTCAACGATGACGGCACGTCCCCGGCTGACAACCCATACTTTGCCCTTGGCGCAAGTGTTGGCGGAGAGGTCGGCGCTAATCTGCAAAGGATTTTCGTTCACGGCATCCGCAACAGCTTCGGTATGGCCTTCGATCCCATTGAGGGAGGTTTGTGGACGCAGGAGAACACCGATGACGCCTTTGACGAAATCAATCGCTGGGAAGCTGGGATGAACGGCGGATGGGCGCAGTTTATGGGGCCGATTGCGCGCATCGCGGAGTTCAAGTCGATCGAGTTGACCATCCCCCCGTCAGGCGGGCTGCCGGGCGCGCAGCTTCAGCAAATACGCTGGCCTGCTGATCGAATCGCTGACACGTCAGACGAAGCCTTAGCGCGCTTGTTCCTGCCGCCCGGCTCACGCTATAGCGAACCGGAGTTTAGCTGGAAGTATGCAGTTGCTCCGGGTGCGCTCGGTTTTCTGAGCGGCGCGGCGTTGGGTGAGGAGTATACGGGCGACATGTTTGTGGGAGCCGCGACCGCTCCGCCGAACCCTGGTTCGCTCGCTGGTGGATACCTGTTCCGGTTCAATCTGACAACTGATCGTCAGGCGATTGCCGTAAGCGATCCGCTGTTGGAGGATCGGGTCGCTGATAACACGGCTAAATTCAGTATCACAGAAAGCGAAAGCCTGCTGATCGGCAGAGACTTTGGGATCTCTACAGACATTCAGACCGGACCGAACGGCAACCTCTATGTGGTATCGCTTTCGCGGGGCACGGTCTACGAGATTTTTCTTCGCTAATGTAAATAAAATAATGCTCTTTCGATTAATGGTTTTGTCACAAGGTTCCAAATGCGCCGTGTGGCGAGATGTGCCGTAAGAGCAGAGCGCGTTTTTCAACTTCTATATAAGGAGCAGATGTGAAATGAAGAAGCTAATTCTAATAATGTGCGTGTGCATCTTACAGGCATTATCCAGTGTACCGGCGTCGGCTGATCCGATCACGCTGACCTTTGATGAAACTCCCCCAGGCCTCGTGTCAGTGACCAATCCTGCTGCGCCGGTAAGTGCTAGTCCGTTCCTTAGTTCGAGAGGAGCCACCTTCGAGTTCAGAGTTAACAATCTGCTTTCCGCAGATGCGCGATATGGAGCGGCCGGGCCGGGAAACTTCACCTTTGTTCAGGGTCGCGTTCTGGAAGGAGATGCCGCAGGCATCTTGACTTTGACCTTCACCACACCCACGCGGTTACTCGGATTTGGTGTAGCGTTAACAAGCGCCAACACTCTACCTTCTGGATTGACAGTGGAGCTCTTCGATTCATCACTACAATCCCTTGGCCTCATTGGAGTGAGTACAAGTCAGCTATCACCCTTTCCACTTTCGGAGGGACAGTTCAACTACATCGGCATGCCAATAAGTCGGGCGGTGTTGAACTTCAACGAAGGCTCACTGGCTTTCCCCAGGCGATTCGCTGTGGACAATCTCACCTACGAACCTATACCTGAGCCTGCAACGCTGGTGCTCCTCGGCACGGGACTGGTAGGCGTAGCAGCTCGTGCTCGCAGAAAGCATCGGAAAGTTTAAAAGCAAGGAGTCATAACTCGGGGATTAGTGATAAAAATGCATGCTGAGGGCATGACACCACCTCTGCATTAGTTCGCTTTCCTTAGATGTGTATCGTTACATTTTTACCACCTGCGAAATGTTGTCTCACTGCTAGAGTTCAATACACTATGCCCGCTTTCACAATTCGACCGGCTGGCCCTGTGAGCTTGCACTTTCCCCGCACGCCCTCTTCTGCCACGCCTGTTTACTCTGTCTGTGGCTAGCCATTCCGGCTACACTTCTGAGACTTGGAGGAGCTAAATTATGAAGAGACTACTTAACTTCGCCGTCTTGGCGATGACCGTGTTCTTATTATCAACATCAACAAAGGCTGACCCGCTTACTATGACGGCAACTTTGCAAGGCGCACAGGAGGTGCCGCCAGTAGTCACGCCCGGTACCGGATCGGGTAGGGTGACCCTGGACGGTAATATGCTTACCGTCAATTTAACATTTGCGAATCTGCTCTCTCCTACGCGCGATGCGCATATTCATTGCTGTGCGCCTGCTGGGACGAACGCTCCTGTCGCAATTGGGTTCCCCAACACTGGTTTTCCCTTAGGCGTCACGAGTGGTAGCTACTCGAACACCTTTGACCTTACTGATGCCAGTATATATACCGCTGCCTTCCTAAACGCGAATGGGGGAACAGTGGCGGGGGCGGCGGCGGTTCTTACAACTAACCTGCTGAACGGTCGGACATATCTCAACATCCACACAAATATGTTCCCCGGAGGCGAGATTCGCGGACAAGTCGTGCCCGAACCAGCAACAATGCTGCTGCTCGGCACCGGCCTGGCAGGCATTGGTGCTGCCGTGAAGAAGAGAAGCAAGAAAGAATAGGAACATCTACACACTCATCCAAAGACCACCTGTAAGCATCTATCTTGCAGGTGGTTTCGCTGTTTGAGAGAAAGCGTATTCGCTTCAGAGATAGAATCAAAAGTGGTGGAAGTAAGATGAGGCCGTAACAGAAAGATAGCGTATCCTTGATGCATGCTTTAAACATCAGCAACCGTCGACATGCCGGCCGACAGAGAGGATATGCCCTGAGTGAATCTTACAATGAACACATCTTTACCGTCTCCGCCACAGATCATGATCCATTGGAAGCCATCGACTGTGTACGGCTATGGATTGTAGGGCGAACGCATTATAAATCGGAGTAAGCAATGAGCTTTACGTGAGTCGAGCCGTCGGCATAGGGTAGTCGGACATTTCACCATAGGAGATGTGAATCAAGAGTAGAGAGTTTAGAGCACACAAGCGACTGCGAGTTTGCCGTAACAATGCACCATCAGACCGTCTATCGAGGGGACACGCGAAGCGTTCTGACTGTCGGTTCTTTCTGATCAAGCGTAGATGATGCGTGAGCATGGCACAGCGTTACAATCCATACATGCAAAACCCACTCGCAAATCAGCAATGACGAGGAATCAACTGTTCGCTCGCACGCGCCCATCAACGTGTTCATAGTCGAACCTCTGACTGCCGCGCGTCTCATCAACCGGCGTAATCGTGATGCGTATGAACTTCGAGGTCGGCGTGTTGCTGCGCTCCGCGACGCTGCCGATGGGGACGAGTACGTTGGTTTCCGGGTAGTAAGTTGCGGCGCAGCGTCTGGGGATGTCGAACGGTACGACGATGAAGTGGCGCGCGTGGCGGCGGCTGACGTCGCCGCCATCATCGAAGTGTGAGGTTAGGTCAACAACTTGCCCTTGCTCTAATCCATGCTCGCGCATGTCTTCACGGTTGAGGAAGATCACGCGCCGCTCGTTATGTATGCCGCGATAACGGTCTTCGAGACCGTAGATCGTTGTGTTGAATTGGTCGTGGCTGCGGATCGTCATCATCACGAACTCACCGGGCGCGAGCGATGTGCGTTCGATGTGGTGAACGGTGAAGTTGGCTTTCTTGGTTGCCGTCTCGAATTGCCCGTCGCGCGCGAGGTTCGGCAAGTAGAAGCCGCCCGGCTGCCGCACGCGCTCGTTGTAGTCTTCAAAGCCGGGAATCACGCGCTCGATGGCATCACGTATGCAATCGTAATTCGCCGCCATATCATTCCACCTAACCGTGCTGCGCGCACCGAGAGTCGCCTGTGCGAGCCGGGCGACGATCCACACCTCGCTGTGTAAATGCTCGCTCGCTGGTTTCAGGATGCCTTTCGACATCTGCACCACGCCCATCGAGTTTTCCGTCGAAACGAACTGCTCGCCGCTCGCCTGCATATCAACTTCGGAGCGACCTAAGCACGGCAAGATCAACGCTTGCTCGCCCGTGATGAGATGCGCTCGGTTCGGCTTTGTCGAAACTTGCACCGTCAAGCGACACTTGCGTAACGCTTCCGCCGTATAAGCGGTGTCGGGCGTCGCGGACAGGAAGTTGCCGCCGAGCGCGAAGAAGACTTTACACTTTCCGGCGTGCATCGCCTTGATCGCTTCCACCGTGTCGCAGCCGTGATGACGCGGCGCGGTGAAACCGAACTCTTTATCTAAGGCTTGCAGGAATGCTTCGCGCGGACGCTCCCAGATGCCGACGGTTCTATCGCCCTGCACGTTCGAGTGTCCGCGCACAGGGCAAAGACCTGCGCCGGGCTTCGCAATCTGCCCGCGCATCAGGTGCAGGTTGACGATCTCTTGAATCGTGCCAACCGCGTGTTTATGCTGCGTCAGTCCCATCGCCCAACAGGTGATCGTGCGGTTCGAGCGGATGAAGACTTCCGCCGCCCGCCTGATCTGTTCGCGCGAGATGCCGCTCTCCTCTGTGATGTCGTGCCAACTCGCGGCGCGTAAGTTCGCCGCGAATGCGTCAAAGCCTGCGGTCTTCTCTGTGATGAACGCGCGGTCGAGCACTTGACCCGGACGCCGCTCATCTTCGTCGAGCATCTCCTTCATGATGCCCTTCAACACCGCCATGTCGCCGCCGATGCGGACAGGCAGGTAGAGGTCTGTCAACCGTTCTCCGTCGCCCAACATCACGAACGGAAACTTGAGCGGATTGCCCTCTTGCGGGTTCGGATTCGCAAAGCGCATGAGTCCGGTTTCCGGCAGCGGGTTGATCGAGACAATCGTACAGCCCTTATGTTTCGCGCGCTGCAACGAGGTCAACATGCGCGGGTGGTTCGTGCCAGGATTCTGCCCGATGATGAAGAGGGCTTCTGCGTTCTCTATATCTTCGAGCGTGACCGTCCCTTTACCGATGCCAATTGCTTCGGTGAGCGCCGTGCCCGTAGATTCATGGCACATATTCGAGCAGTCAGGGAGATTGTTCGTGCCCGTTTGCCGCACGAAGAGTTGATAGAGGAATGCCGCTTCGTTCGACGCGCGACCCGATGTGTAAAACAACGCTTCGTCCGGCGAGTCAAGCGCGTTCAATTCCTGCGCGATTAGCGCAAAGGCTTCATCCCAGCGGCACGGCTCGTAGTGAGTTGCTCCGCTTCGCAAGATCATCGGGTGCGTGATGCGCCCGCGCTTGCCAAGCCAGTAGTCGGATTTATGAGACAGGTCGGCGACGCTCCACTCGCGGAAGAACTCAGGCGTCGCACGCGAAAGCGTGGCTTCGTCGGCGAGTGCCTTCGCGCCGTTCTCACAAAACTCGGCGATATGGCGTTCGCCTTCGGGGTCAGCCCACGCACACGATTGGCAATCGAAACCTCCCTTCTGATTCATCGCCAGGAGCGTCCGCAAACTACGCACGACGCCCATCTCGCCAACGGCATGTTGCATGGACGCGAGCACGGCTTTGACTCCGCCCGCCGATTTGTTTGGCTTGCTAATCCTGATGCCGGTGAACTCGCGCGGCGGCTCGAACTCCGGCATAACAGGTTTCACTCCGTGTCGATTCGCCGGAGTTTTGTTGCTCGCCTCTGCGCCGTCGCTGCCCGGCAGGGATTCGGCTTCACGCCGGAAATCCGCTTCGGATTTAAGGTCGAGTTTTCCCGGCGTCCAATGTCCCGGCTGCACGCGGTCGCTTTCGTTCGCCGCTTCGTGTGTGCCGGGAATCTGCACATTGCCGGACTGCTTATCGTTTGCCATTGTTTTAATTTTTGAAACCGTAAATTCGCTCGGGCTGATTTCTACCCTTGATTCGCATTAATAACCTCGCACTGTCAGCAGCGCAGTATGCCATCCATCGGATGCGGAAACGTGTCCTCATCGTCCGCGCCGCGACTCTCTGTCAGACAGGAGAAATCTTTTTCGATAAGTAGTTTGAGTACATCGCTTTGTGAGTTCGGTTTGTTCGCGTTGATAGATTGCTTGCCGTTAAGCGAAATCATGTCTGTGTTCGCCCATTCACGCGCTGCGTCCGCAGGCAAGCGAACCGTGATACGCGCGCCGCAGTAATCGGCTTCGATGTGGCGTGCGTCCGGCGATGTTTCGAGCGCGTATATTAATCGCTGATTTGACTCTATACCGAATATGATTGCTTCTTCTACTGTCTCGCCGCCCGCCAATCGTGCGACTTCGGAGCGTGTCAAACGCAACCGCAAAGAGTTGCCGCGTATGCGCAATTTCATCTTAAAACCTCTGCTGAAACAAAGGTCGCCGCGCACGCCGTCGCCGGGTCAACGCACGTTTCGCGTATGCGCCACGCGCCTGAATAGATATTGAACTTCTCGTTGCGGACGAAACCTAAGAGCGTCATACCATGCGAACGTGCCAGCTCGACTGCGAGACTCGACGGCGCACCGACCGCTACCAAGACAGGCACGCCCGCCGCAAGTGTTTTCTGCACCAACTCAAAACTTGCACGTCCTGAGACCAAGATCAGCTTATCGCCAAGCAGTAGATAGTTTGCGAGTAACTGCGCGCCGACAAGTTTATCCACCGCGTTGTGCCGCCCGACATCTTCTCTCAACGCGAGCAATGTACCCCAAGCATCAAACAGTGCGGCGGCGTGTAAACCGCCGGTCGAATTAAACACCGCTTGTGCCGCACGCAACGTGCGCGGCAGTGGGTGAATGATTGCGGCGTCGAGCACAGGTACGTCCGCACGCAGACCAGGAATTGCGATTGTTTCCAACGCTTCGATAGACGTTTTGCCGCATACTCCGCAACTTGATGTGGTATAGAAATGACGCTCCAAGCGCTTGAGATTAACCGTAACACCTGCGTTCAAGTCAACGCGCACGGTGTTGCGGACGTTCGTTTCGTCGAGCGGCGCGCCGATGTGTGTAATGTGCCGGATGTCTGCGCAATGCCGGATGATGCCTTCTGTAAACAGAAAGCCCGCGACAAGTTCAAAGTCATCGCCGGGAGTCCGCATCGTTAGCGAAATGCTTTTCTGAGTTCGCTCACCTTCCATTTCATAGTTGAGCTGAATTTCGAGCGGCTCTTCGACAGCAAGGCTATCCCTTTCAGAAGTGATGCGATCACCATTAATTCGATGCACAGAAACTTGGGCGACACTGTATTTTGTCATCGGAGCCACCTTTTACTTACCTGAAGATCAACGGGGTCACAATCAGTTTGTGCGAGAGATCATCAAATAAGACGGACGACCACAAGGAATCTTTATTCCACGCTTCCGCAACCTGGACAAAACTACACGCGGATGCTGGATGTATATCGCAACACA
>JACCTF010000943.1 GCA_013812565.1 Pyrinomonadaceae bacterium
TAGCCGTTTTCTATGAGCTGTTGTGATTCCTTGTGCGAAAGTTCTGTAGGGAAGAATCGACAAACATCGAAATTGCTCGGAAATCCAACACATCTGCCAATCTGATTTATGCGCCACCTTCACTTAAGTTCGTTTTTTCAACAAACAAACGCGCGGCGGTGTGGCGTTTCACGGAAGCAAGCTGCAAGGAGCACCGGCGTTCAAACAAAAAGAGCTTGCTTTATTGAGGGCGGCAGTATAAATTGCAGACCGTTGAAATGTAAAGTAAAAAATTTCAGATTTTAGATTGCAGGTCTCTCATAAATGGTCGCTGAAATCCCTCGGGTGAATCTAGCGCGGGCGAGCGATTCGGTTTTTCAAATCCTACGCGAGGGCATCCTGACGCAAACTTTTCAATCCGGTGAGCGCCTCAATGTGCATGACTTAGCCGCACGGCTCGGCGTCAGTCTCACGCCCGTCAAAGATGCGATTAACCGTTTAGCTGCCGAAGGGTTGATCGAAATCAAGCCGCGCAGCGGAACCTTTGTCACCGCCATCTCACCGAACGATGTCGCTGAGACGTTCGAGATTCGCGCCGCCCTTGAGTGTTTAGCCGCCGAACGGATGCTCGAACGAGTCACACCCGAGGACATTGAACGATTCAGGAAGCTGGCCGAAGATTTGGAGAAACCGGTTACCACGGAGAAACAGCGAACGTTTCATGAAGCAAAGAACATCGAGTTTCATGCTTTGATCGTTGAGCTGTCGGGTAATCGCAAGTTGATCGAAATGTATCGCAACTTGAACGCGCATATCCAGATCGCGCGCATTCACGACAGCCGCCGCGAGTGGACCGAACGAATGGAACAGGAACGGAAGGAGCACCGGGAAATCTTCCACGCCATTGAAGCTCGGAACCGCAAGCGGCTGGTCGAAACGCTCAGCGGGCATATTGATCGCGCGGCGCAAGCTTTGGTCGGAGATTTAAAACGCAGCGAGGAGCAAATCAGTCAGCCCGTGGTGTGACGCATGAAGATCGCTTCGGTTAAAGCCTTTGCCGTTAAACTGCCGCGTGATCTCATGCGCGCCACCGGCACCGCCGGTTCGCCCGTTCGACTCAAAAATAGAACAACAGAAGATGTTGCAATCGATGCTTCATCAAGCTACTTGTGGGCCGAAAGCTATCGCACTCTCTATTCAACGAAGATCGAAACAACATTCGTGCGCGTTGAAACTGATGCCGGGATTATCGGCTGGGGTGAAGCGCAATCGCCGGTCGCGCCTGAGATTACAGCGACGGCAATCAACCGACTGCTCGCTTCAATCATTACCGGCGACGACGCGCTCGCGCCGGAACAGGCTTGGTCGAAGATGTACGCGGCGATGCGCGTGCGCGGTCACACCGGAGGCTTTCTGCTTGACGCCATCGCGGGCATTGACATCGCGCTCTGGGACATCTGCGGCAAAACTTACAATCAACCCGTGTGTCGTCTGCTCGGCGCATCTCCCGCGGCGCCGCTACCGTGCTACATCTCAGGTCTCGCAGGTGCGAGCGATGAGGAGAAACTATCTTACGCACGCCAGCATGTTGAAGCGGGCGCGCGCTCTTTTAAGCTTTTTCTCGACAACAGCGAAGACAATTGTTTGCGTTTGCTTGATGCGTTGCGCGAAGCGTTCGACATGCAAGTCGCTCTGTATGTTGATGCGCTGTGGCGATTAACTCCGAAGTCTGCCTTGTCTTTCGCCGGCGAACTTGCGAAGCGCAAAGTCGGCTGGCTCGAAGCGCCGTTAATGCCTGAAGACGTCGCCGGGCACGCAAAGCTCACGGCACACGCGGAAATTCCCATCGCGATTGGCGAAAGCTACCGCACGCGGTTCGAGATGCTGCCATTCTTTCAGTCCGGCGCACTCGACATTCTGCAACCGGACATCGGGCGCAGCGGCCTCACAGAAGGACGCAAGCTCGCCGCGCTCTCAGAAACTTTTCACGTTCCGCTCGCGCCGCACATCAGCATTGGCCTCGGCCCGCAGATCGCAGCGGCGCTCCACTTCGGCGCGGCGTGCGGCAACCTGCTCGTGATGGAATGCAACCCGAAAGTTTACGAAGCCGCCAATGTTTTTTTGAAAAACCCGATAGAGTTCAACTTTGCATCGCTCGCAGTTCCGACTGCGCCAGGACTAGGGCTAGAGATTGACGAAGCAAAACTCTTTGAGTTCGTGACTTAAAGAGATGAAAGGATAATCCGGGTGGAAGAGCTGGATAAATTTCAGGGCGTATTTCCCATCGTCAACACCACGTTTCATGACGACGGCACAGTCGATTTCGAGAGTCAACGTCGGCTCGTGCGCTTTCTACTCGACTGCGGCGCGCACGGGCTGGGACTATTCGGCGTCGCAAGCGAAGGTTATACACTCTCTCATGTCGAACGCGCGGAACTGATGCGCGTCATCATCAAGGAAGTGGACGGGCGCGTTCCCATCATCGCCAGCACAGGGCATACGGGCACGGATGTCGCGGTCGCCCTCAGTCTCGAAGCTGAAGCCGCCGGAGCCGACGCTTTGATGGTGCTGCCGCCCTATTTCCTGCGCCCCGACGCTGAAGGGATTTTTCATTACTTCCGTTCTATCTCTGACCGCTTGCGCATCCCCGTTATGGTGCAGGATGCTCCTTTGATGACACAGATTCCGATGGGCGCATCACTTCTCGCGCGCATGGGCAAGGAACTCGATTGCGTTCGCATGGTCAAGGTCGAAGCGCCACCGACCGCGCCGAAAATCAGCGAAGTTCTCGCGCTCGCCGGTGGCTCATTACTCCTTCACGGTGGGATGAACGGACAGTTTCTAATCGAAGAACTCGGACGCGGCTCGCGCGGCACAATGCCCGGAAGCGATTTGACAGACATGTTCGTGCGCGTCTGGAACACTTACGAAGCGGGTGACAAGGCGGCAGCACGTCGCGAGTTCAACCGCTTTCTGCCGCTCATTCGTTATGAGCTTCAGCCCGGCTTAGGCGTCTCTGTGATGAAGCATAACCTGCACGCGGGTGGCATCATCGCCTCAACGCGCGTGCGCCACCCGACGCGCTCGCTTGATGAAGCGGCGTTGCACGAACTCGCCGAGTTACGCGCAGACTTGAACCTGCTCGCGCTGAGTTACGGTCGCTGAAAACATGTCGCTAAAACTACGGAAGAAAGTTCGCCGTTGATGAACATCGGAACCAAGCATGATGAGCAATTCAAAGTCTCTCTCGCAGAGGCGACGAACGCGACGCAAATCAGAATCGCTTGTCCGCAGGGAACTAACGCCGATGAGATTATCCGGCAAGACCGCCATCATCACCGGTGCGGCATCCGGCATCGGGCGCGCGGCAGCGGTGTTGTTCGCGCGTGAAGGGGCGCGGGTCGTCATCGTCGATATTAACGAAGCGGGCCTGGCGGAGACTTTGCGCTTGACTCAAGATCGCGGTGCGGAAGCCGTGAGGGTCAAAGCCGACTTGTCGAAGGAGCGTGATGCCGCGCACGTTATCGAACAAGCGATGAGCAGGTTCGGGCAGATTGACATCTTGTTCAATAACGCGGCGACCAACTCTTACACAAGCACGCTTGAAACAGACGAGACGGAGCTTGACCGCGTGTTCGGCGTCAACGTCAAAAGCATCTTCTTTCTCGCGCGTGCTTGTATCCCGCACATGACACAGGCGGGCGCGGGTTCCATCATCAACACGTCGTCCATCACCGGCATCGTCGGCGCACCGGGCATGGCGGCGTACTCGGC
>JACCTF010000965.1 GCA_013812565.1 Pyrinomonadaceae bacterium
AAATGACTTCGCTGCCCGCGCAAACTTTTAATCTAGGCAACCGCGGCCTTGTCCGCGAAGGCTTTGCAGCTGATCTGGTCATCTTCGATGAGAACACGATCAGCGACCGCGCGACCTTCGAGCAGCCTCACCAATACCCAACAGGGATCAGCCATGTGATCGTCAATGGTCAAACGGTTTTTGCCAACGGGGAGATGACCCAAGCCAGACCCGGCGCGGCTCTGCGCGGACGCGGCACCAGAGATTTGTAGAAGCGGCGCAAACTGAAAACAGCGTATCTTCGCAACCTTCAAGCGAACAGACCAACTGAGCTGTCAAGTTCAAGCGAAAGATGTGAAGGATACTGGTTCGGAGAACCGACTTTAGTCGGGCTTCTTTCCCACGCCGCACAACCCGCCTGAAGGCAACGCTCCGAACTTTTATTTTCTTGAATGCTGTAGCGCAGAGTAGAGAGTAACTTCGTGTTCCCAGTATCATTGTGTGCGCTGTCTTATAGACTCGGCAGTACGCCGCTAATAGGTTGAAGCTTATATGAAAGCTCGGGTCATCCACATTCTCCTTGCAACCTGCTTCGTTATAACTGCCTTCCCTTCACATACGCCCACTCAATCGTTGACTGCCGATCTCATCATCGTTAACGCCACCGTGCGGACGATGGACAAGAACAGCCCCACGGCTGAAGCCTTAGCCATCTACGGCAATCGCATCGCGGCGGTGAGTTCAAACGATGAGATTCGCCGACTCGCGGGGGCGCGGACACGCGTCGTTGATGCAAAAGGGCGACTTGTGCTGCCGGGATTCAACGATTCGCACGTGCATTTTTTGAACGGCGGGTTTCAACTCTCAAGCATCGATCTGCGCGATGCAGCAAGTCCACAAGAGTTTGCTGAGCGCATCCGCCGCTTCACTGAGAAGCTGCCGCGTGGGCGGTGGGTCACGGGCGGCGATTGGGATCATGAACGCTGGCCCAGCGTCAATGGCAGCGCGCCGCTTCCCACCAAAGAGTTGATCGATGCGACAACGCCAAACACACCCGTCTTCGTCAATCGCCTTGATGGTCACATGGCGCTCGCCAACAGCGTCGCGCTTAAACTCGCCGGTGTGACGCGCGAAACCAAAGACCCGCCGGGCGGCCTCATCGTGCGCGATCCAAAGACGGGTGAGCCGACCGGGGTGTTGAAAGATGCGGCGATGAGCTTTGTCAACAAAGTGATTCCTGAATCGAGCGTGGAAGAGAAGCTTGCAGCGGCACGCGCGGCAACTGAGCACGCCGCGCGTCTGGGAGTCACCAGCGTGCAGGATATGTCAGCCGGGAATGATGTCGGTGTTTATCAAACGTTGCTCGAACGAGGCGAGTTGAAGACGCGCATCTATGCCGTCTCGCCGCTGTCGCAGTGGGAGCGCTTGGCGCGCACCGGCGTGCGTGCCGCCTTCGGCAGCGACATGCTGCGCATCGGGGGCCTGAAAGGTTTTGCCGATGGCAGCCTCGGCTCAACTACTGCGCTCCTATTCGAGCCGTATAGAGATGCGCCCGGAACCAGCGGCCTGCCCGGCGATGAAATGTTCCCAGAAGGCCAAATGCTCAAACGCATACGCGAGGCTGACCAGAGCGGATTGCAGGTAATGATCCATGCCATCGGCGACCGAGCAAATAATCAGATACTCACAATGTTCGCCGAGGTCGGTAAAGGTAATGGCGCACGTGACCGCCGTTTCCGCATCGAGCACGCGCAGCACCTTCGATCCGCTGACATCGTGCGCTTTAATCGTGAACGTGTTGTCGCTTCAATGCAACCGTACCATGTAATTGACGATGGACGCTGGGCCGAAAAGCGTATCGGTCCAGAGCGGGCCAGCACGACATACGCTTTTCGCTCACTGCTCGATGCGGGGACGGTGCTCGCCTTCGGTTCGGACTGGACGGTTGCGCCTATGGATCCGCTGCTCGGCATCTATGCGGCCGTTACTAGACGCACGCTCGACGAACGCAACCCCGGCGGCTGGGTTCATGAACAAAAGATCACAGTGGAAGAAGCCGTGCGCGCTTACACGATTGGCTCCGCCTATGCAGAGTTCGCGGATGAGCGAAAGGGAACGCTCACGCCCGGCAAACTCGCCGACATCGTGATTCTTTCACGAGACATCTTCCGCATCGACCCAGTTGAAATTCAAAACACTGGCGTCGTGATGACCATCATGGACGGGCGAATCGTGTATGAAAAGCAGGAGGCAGTGGGCAGAAGGCAGGAGTCAGAATAAGAGCGGTTTCCGCCGTATTCTTCTGTCCCCCGCCTTCTGACTCCTGTCTCTTGTTGCACGAGCGAGGCAAACTGAGTGGAGTGGACAATCGTTGATGGGTTGCGCAGTGTGAAGTTTGATCTGGTGCTGACGCTTGGGTTGGCCGCACTCGCGCTGGCGCTCGGTTACGCTCTGCAACAACGCATCGGATTGCTGGCGCGTTCCAGTATTCCAACTCCGGCCATCGGCGGATTGCTCTTTGCTTGCATCGTTCTAATGCTCAGAGCAAATAATGTGTTCGGCATTGTGCTTGACACCTCTTTGCGGGGGCCACTGCAAACAGCGTTTTTTACGACGATTGGTTTAAGCGCGACGATCATGCTGCTGCGTGCGGGGGGTTGGCGGATGGGCTTCTTCTGGATGATCGCTTCGCTTCTGGCGGTGGTGCAGAATGTGGTCGGCATCGCGGTGGCGCGGGCGGTGGGGGCACCCGCTGCGCTCGGCATCATTTGCGGCGCGCTAACTCTAACGGGCGGGCCGGCAACCGGATTGGCCTTCTCAAATATATTCGAGCAGCAGGGAGTTGTCGGCGCTGCCACGCTCATTATCGCCTCGGCAACCTTCGGCATCTTCACCGCAAGCCTGGTCGGGAATCCCGTCGCGACGTGTTTGATCCGACGCTTTCATCTTGCCTCATTGCCGGAGGCAGAGGTCAAGCAGGTTGAAGATCAACATCAACCGGTAGTCGGTGAAGCGACGGAGGCCGAAGGTGTTGCTGCACGTGCCGTTGAATCAGACGCTCGGCAGGCAGGCGCAGGTCTGACGGCCGGTGTACTCCTAAATAATCTGCTCATTATTATGGCCGTGATGGGCGCAGGCGCGCTCGTCGGTTTGTGGTTGACGAGGGTTGGCGTGACGCTACCCGGGTATGTCGGCGCAATGATGATCGCCGCCCTAGTGCGCTTCTTGGATGACCGCTTCGGTTGGTTGCGGATCGATATGCGAGCGGTGGAAGCTTTGGGCGCAATTGCGCTCACGCTGTTTCTCGTCCTCGCCTTGATGGATCTAAAGCTTTGGCAGTTAACCGGACTTGCCGCACCGATGCTCGCGATTCTGCTGGTGCAGATCGTCGTAACAATCCTTTATGCGGGGCTGGTAACTTTTGTTTTGATGGGGCGCGACTATGAAGCGGCGGTCATGGCGAGCGGTCACATCGGGTTCGGTCTCGGCATCACGCCGAACGCGGTGGCGAATATGGAAGCTCTAACGAAACGTTACCGCGCCGCGCCGCGCAGCTTCCTCATCGTGCCGGTGGTCGGCGCATTCTTTATCGATTTCTCCAACGCCCTGGTGATCACTCTGTTCATCAACCTACTGCCGCATGCTTGAGGCGTCAAAGAGGAATTGAAACTTGAAAGGATTAAAGAAAGTGGTTGGCAAACTCTCAACCGTTACCTTCACAGTTTACTTGTTGTCATTTGCGTTCATGCCGCTCGCACTCGCACAGATTGACGCTAAAAACACCGGGCCAGCCCGAACAGAAAAGTCCGCCCCGAAGACGTTGCAAGAGTTGGTTGATGAAGCGGCGCGGCAGACGCTCGCGCGTTTTAGTGACAAGAAAGTTACGGAGAAGAACCTCGCCATTACGCTGATTGATCTACGCAATTCGCAACAACCGGCAACAGCAAGCTTTCGCGGAAGTGAGCCGATCTACCCGGCGAGCGTAGTGAAACTGTTTTACTTGGCGGCGACGCACCGCTGGCTTGAGGATGGACGACTCAAGGAGACGGATGAACTGCGGCGGGCGCTACGCGACATGATCGTCGATTCGTCAAACGACGCAACGCACTATGTGATGGACGCGCTGACCGGCACGACGAGCGGAGTGGAACTATCGCCCGCCGAGATGCAGGAGTGGGCGATGAAGCGAAACGCCGTTAACCGTTACTTCACTTCGCTTGGCTACACCGGCATCAACGTCAATCAGAAGACTTACTGCGAAGACGCTTACGGACGCGAGCGAGTTTTTCGCGGCCCAAAGGGCGAGAATCGAAATCGGCTGACAACCGATGCGACCGCGCGCCTCCTAGTGGAGATCGTGCAGGGCCGCGCCATCAATAGCGCACGCAGCACGCAGATGATGGAACTTCTCAAGCGCGATCCATCAGCGAAGAGCGGAGACGCAGACGATCAAGCGCGCGGCTTCACAGGGTTGGCGCTCGAACCCGGCACACGTCTCTGGTCCAAAGCCGGTTGGACCAGCACCACCCGCCACGACGCCGCCTATGTTGAAACCCTCAACGGCGCGCGCTTCATCCTTGTCACCTTCACCACCGACCACAGCCGCGAACGCGAGATCATTCCAACCGTGGCACGCTTCATCATCGCAAACCTAAAGGCCGTGAGAGTGATGAGTAACGAGTGATGCGTAGTGAGTCAAGACATTGTTCTTACTCATCACTGCTTTTGCGCCAGCACAGTAGTTTTAGTCCAGCCGATGGGATCAAGCGGTGGGAAGCGGTAGTGGGAAAGAATATGGAAGTAGCACGTGGTGGTCTCTGTCACTTTATGGGGCGGGTGAGATTTGAAGTGAAACATCCATTCCAGCACCGTGGATGCAAGCGATGGTCGAACCGGCAGATGAATCAAGTAACCGCCAGGCCGCAGCACGCGCGCGAGTTCCTGCATACCTGCTTCAAGCGGCACGTATTCGAGCGCGCCGCTGGTAACAACCAGATCGAACGAACCGTCGGCAAAGGGCAGCGCCAGCACGTTGGCTTGGGTGAACTCGACTTGATGCCGCTTGTTTGAAATTGTTTCGCGCAGGCCCCGCCTGGCTGCTACGAGTGATGAAGCGGAGAGATCAAGGGCGGTGATCCGCGCCGGGCGTTTGAGCACGCGAAGTAGGGACAAAGTAAGCAGACCCGTTCCGCATCCGGCGTCGAGTATTCGCGCGTCGGGTGGAAGCGGCAGAGGGTGCGCGCGTAGATAGTTCTCGATTGACCGACCATACCGATTAACTTTGAACGTTAAGTCGTAAAGGCGCGCAATGTCGTCATAGAAGATTCGCGTGCTGCTTCCAAGTTCGTCTGCTACCGCCTGACTTTGAATTGTTTCCAACTTAACCTAAACCCCCCGGATCATTTTTATGTGCGCCCTGTTATAAGCAAATAGCGCCGCTTCTTCAAGCAGCCGGCAGTCCTTCCATAAAATGACGAGTGACGAGATGAAGGCCGAAGCGAATAGAATGTCTCAAGTCCAAAGTCCAAGGTTCAAAGTCCAAGGTGTTGGCTTTCGACTTTGAACCTTGGACTCTGGACTTGCTTGTGACTTCAAAGACAGGATTGCCAGAGACGCTCGCACGCGGTTAAGCTTGTCGGCATCCCGACAGTTTGCTCCAGTGGAGCGCAAAACTCTTTACGAAGATAGGCACCGATGAAACGATACCTTCCGTTCATAACCATTGCTGCGGTATTACTGCTTGCTATCCTTTCGGGGACGCTGCTATTTCGTTCATCACAGCGACCCGCGACGCAGCAGATACCGACAACTTTGACCGCGACTGCTCCAGGGCCACCCGGCGCGCAACCGCCGCACATCAAAGGCGTACAGAACGCGCCGGTGGTGCTCGAAGAGTTCGGCGACTTTCAATGTCCGCCGTGCGCGGCGCTGCATCCTGAGCTAAAGAAGATTGAAGCCGCATACGGAGCCAAAGTGAGCGTTGTGTTTCGTCATTTCCCGCTCACGAAGTTGCACAAAAACGCTCTCGCGGCGGCGCGCGCGTCCGAAGCCGCAGGGCGTCAGAGTCGTTTCTGGGAAATGCACAATGAGCTTTATGTGAACCAAGCGAAATGGAGCGATGCGGCTGATATGCGTCCCATCTTCATCGGTTATGCGCGCACGCTCGGGCTTGATGTCGAACGCTTCACACGCGACATGAACGACAATGAAACGGTAGCGCGCATCCTTGCAGACCTTCGACGCGGGGAAGCGCTTGGCGTTACGGGGACGCCGACGCTGTTCCTCAATAATCGCGAGTTGCCTTATGACACGTTGAAGAGCGAGGCAACCTTGCGCGCCGCGATTGATGCCGCGCTTAATGGAAAAACTCAATGAGCGTGCGTAAGTCAGAGGTCACGATGGCGAACGATGTCGGGGCCGCCGGGCGTGGGCGGGCGACCTGGCGCTACACGCTTGCCGCCGTGCTCTCACTCATAGGGCTTGCCGATGCAATCTATCTGACGGTGGAACATCTCACTGGCCGCGGCGTGCGGTGCACTGTCGTCGCTGGTTGTTCTGAAGTGCTTAGCAGCCCGTATGCCACACCCGGCGGCGTGCCACTTGCCGCCATCGGCGCCGCGGCTTACTTCTCTGCATTTAGCTGCGCAACGCTTGCTGCCTTCGGTTATCGACGTGCCCAAACTCTACTGGCGGTAATCGTCGTCCCAATGTTCATCGTGACGCTGGGGCTATTGTTCATCCAAGCGTTTGTGCTGCGTGCCTTCTGCGACTACTGCCTGCTCTCGGCCGCCGTGACGCTGTGCTTGACGGTGATAATTGCGACACGGTTGATGCAAAGGCATTAGAAGAAGGCAGAGGGGTGAATAAGAAGCAGAGAGATCGGTTGTCTTCCCTTCCGCCTTCATCCTTAATTTGTCATCCTTCCGCGTTCATCTCTGTGCCTCTGTGGCTGCTTCCTAGGCACGTTCTAAAGTTTCTGGTTAATTGGCCGATAAGCTTTCGGCAAGCAGATAGATTTTCTAAAGTTCCGTCTGCAACGCTCTTGCTCGCGTAGTTTTAGTCGGCTCCCTATCGCCCACCGCCTCCGTACAAATTTTCAAAGCCTTCCCGCAAGGGATGTAAGAGGACAACGCGAATGTTATCAAATACCAAACCCTTCCGACTTTCCCTACGTTTGTCAGTGGCGCGCAGCGCCCTGAGCGTACTCTGCTTAATTCTGTTCAGTGTCTGTTCCAGCTTCGCGCAATCAGCCGACCGCGACAATCCGACGCGCCTTAACGCAACGGAAATCTCCGGCAACGCGGTCGCGAGCAACACGGAATACTTCTACTCCTTCACGGCGGGGCCGGGTGAGTTGACGATCACGCCCGAAGTCACGTCGAATGATTTCTCGTGTGCGTTCTCAATTGATGTTTTCGACACGCGCAACAACGCGGTCGCGAGTTCCGCGATCATCGCCACAAACCGGAACAGCGAAGTGGGGGCGACGAGGAGCGTTCGACTAGCGCGCCGCCAATCACTCATCATGCGCCTGAAATTCGACGGCAATGCCGGGCGTTACAGAGTGCGTCTCGGCGGGGTGTTAGATTTGCCCTCAACGTATGCGAGCACTGATG
>JACCTF010000968.1 GCA_013812565.1 Pyrinomonadaceae bacterium
GCGCTCGTGCGATGAAACAGCAGCAACAATCCGAGTTCGGCAGCGATGGCTACCAGCAGAATGTTCTGAATAATCTGCTGCAACACTTTGTACTCATCTACGGGAGCGAGCAGTTTTGGGAATTCACCAACCAGCGTATCGTATGCTCCGATCACGGCTGCGCCGAGGATCATCACCGCGAGTAGCGAGAGAAACAGGTGAATAGCGTTTCCCACATAATGGTTGAGAACACCCTCAATCATGGTTTCTTCTCCGGCTTCAACCGTTGACTTCTCTTCTTCTTTGCTCATCAATCTCCCCTGCTGAATTGTCTTCCTAAGGCGCATCCTTCAGATACCCCGCATCGAAGGGGCGCGGAAGAAGATCGCGCATTTGCAGCGTCTCGCTCTGACCTCGTTCATTAGCCAGCACCACCGCGATGTCACCGCAGAACTCCCAAATGATTTGCCGACATGCGCCGCATGGAGTGATCAACCCCTCGGTGTCGGCTACCACGGCGAGACGACGAAAACTCCTGGCTCCTTCAGATAAAGCTTTCAAGATCGCAACACGTTCGGCGCACATCGTCAATCCATAGGTCGCATTCTCAACGTTGCAACCGGTGAAGATGCGGCCATCCGTCGCTTCAAGGGCTGCTCCGACGCGGAAGCGTGAATATGGGGCGATGGCAAACCCGCGCGCATTTCTCGCGGCATCAATGAGTTGCTCCGGCGCATCACTCGCGCTCATTGTCCGCACCCTGCGCTCACTGCGGCGGCGGAGTTTGTCAAACGTTCGCGGATTCGGCTGCTAATCAGATCGATGCTGACGGAATTATTGCCCCCTTCTGGAATGATCACGTCGGCCAAACGCTTCGACGGTTCGACAAACTGCATGTGCATCGGTCGCACTGAAGCAAAGTATTGTTCAATGACTGAATCGACCGTTCGCCCGCGCTCGGCAATGTCGCGTTGCAGACGGCGAATGAAGCGTATGTCATCCGGCGTGTCAACGAAGATTTTAACGTCCATTTCTTCGATCAAGCGCAGTTCAGCGAAGATCAGGATTCCTTCAACAATCACGATGCGCTTCGGCTCAATGAGCATTGTCTCCCGTCGACGCGTGTGAGTTTTGAAATCATAGATCGGCAGTTCCACCGCTTGCCCGGCTTTCAAGGCGCGGACGTGCTCGACCATCAGATCATTGTTAATCGCATCCGGATGATCGAAGTTAGCTCGACGACGATGATCAAGCGGCATCTGGGCCAAATCGAGGTAGTAGGAATCTTGTTGAATAAAAGCCACATCTTCTGCGCCGACGCACTGAAGGATGCGCCGGGCAACCGTGGTTTTACCCGAGCCTGTACCGCCGCAGATGCCGATGATCATCGAAAGGAGGCTCCCCACCTGGAGTTTAAGGTTTAGAGTACCGCCTTCAGGCGGGCTTTTCACTTCAGCCAATACCCGGCTGAAGCCAGAACTCTGAACTCTCGAATAGCGAGTTAGTCTACACGGTTAATTTCGAAACAACGCGCCGCAGCAGTTCAGTAAAGTCAGCGCGCACACGCTCTCCGGTTTCCAACACCTCAGCATGATTAATCGGTTGGCCCGAGATGCCCGCCGCCATATTTGTTATGCACGAAATGCCGAGCACGCGCATCCCCATATGCCTGGCGATGATCGCTTCCGGCACGGTGCTCATCCCGACGGCATCCGCGCCGAGCGTGCGAAGCATGCGTATCTCAGCCGGGGTTTCATAACTCGGCCCTGAAAGCGCCGCATACACCCCGCGCTCCATTTGCAGTTTCATCTCGTGAGCTTCGGCAACGGCTATCTCTTGGTACTCGCGGTCGTAAACCTCGCTCATGTCGGGAAAGCGTGCACCGAAGCGGTCATCGTTTGCGCCGCGCAGAGGGTTCGCGCCCATCAGATTCAGATGATCGCTAATCAGCATCAACGCGCCTTGCTTCAACGCCGTGTTGATGCCGCCCGCAGCATTTGTCAGAACCAGCGAACGCACGCCGAGCACACCGAGTGTGCGCACTGGAAACGTCGCTTCCTCGAATGAATATCCTTCGTAGAAATGGAAGCGCCCCTGCATCACAACGATTGGTACGCCCTCAATCTTCCCCCCAACCAGACGCCCCGCGTGACCTTCCACGGTCGTCTCGGCGAACCCCGGTATCTCCTCGAAGGGAATTGCTACCGGCTCATCCAGTTCATCGGCAAACGCGCCGAGTCCACTGCCAAGCACCACACTACTGCGCGCTTCTTCGCTCCACCGAGCGCGAATCGTCCGCGCCGCATGCTCGGCGCGTTCATATAACGTCTCAACACTGAAAGCTTGATCCATAAATTCCTTTGAAGAATTCAGAACTCAGGACTCAGAAGTCAGAATAATCAGCGGAAACTGCTGCTTTTCTACTGCCTTCTGCTTACTGCCTTCTGACTCCTATCTTTTTAGCTAAGAAGTCCGGCGACCGTCGCTGTGATGCACGTCGCGGTGAAGCCGCCTAACAAAGCTCGCCAACCGAGTCGGGCCAGATCAGAACGACGTTCGGGGGCGAGTCCGCCGATGCCGCCGATGATAATGCCGACGGATGAGATGTTGGCAAAGCCGCACAGCGCAAAGGTGGCGATCAAGGTCGAGCGCGGTTCGAGCGCGGCCTGCTCGTTCCCGCCCGTCGGAGACATCTTCAAGTATGCGACAAACTCGTTTAAGATCAACTTGGTTCCGAGCAAATCACCGACCGCGAAGGCATCCGCCCACGGCACGCCCATCACAAACGCGAGCGGAGCAAAGAGGTAGCCGAAGATCACCTCTAAGCTGAAGGCTTTTCCGAGCAGCGCGTCGAGTCCCGTCGCACCGCCGAGCCAACCGAGCAACGCATTGATGAGCGCGACCAGCGCGATAAACGCGATTAGCATCGCCGCGACATTGAGCGCCAGACGCATCCCCTCACCGGCTCCGCGTGCGGCGGCGTCAATGATGTTTGCATCCACACGCTCGCTTCGCAGTTGTACGCGCCCCGCCGTCTCCGGCACCTCGGTCTCCGGGTAGAGCATCTTCGCCGTCATCAAACACGCGGGTGCGGCCATCACGC
>JACCTF010000977.1 GCA_013812565.1 Pyrinomonadaceae bacterium
AACGGGGCGAGTTCGCGTACGCCCGCGCGGGCAATGCGCGTGATCGAACCGAAGTTACGAAGCAGACGGTTCTTGCGTTTATCGCCGACGCCGGGAATCGCCGTCAACTCCGAAGTGAAATCGCGTATCTCGCGTCGCTTGCGGTGATATGAGATCGCGGCTTTGTGCGTTTCATCGCGCACCATCTGGATGAAGCGCAAAACGGGCGTGTGCTGATCCAGATAGACGGGTTCGCGCTCGCGCCCTTTGAGCAGAAGATGCGACACCTCGTTGTGGCGTCCGGGCGGTTTAACGACGCCGACCACGGGTACGGCTTCAAGACCCAGTTCGCGCATTGCGTCGCCCGCGCTTGAAACTTGCCCGCGCCCGCCGTCGATCATAATCAGATCAGGCAGCGGATTCCCTTCATCGAGTTGACGCCGGTAGCGACGAAAGACCGCTTCGCGCATCGACGCGAAATCGTTCGCGCCTTCAACTGTTTTGATTTTGAAGCGTCGCCCCTCAGCGCGATTGATTTTGCCATTTTCAAACACGACCATCGCGGCCACGTTATCTGCGCCCTGAATGTTCGACACGTCAAAGGATTCGATGCGAGCTGGCAAGCGCGGCAACTCCAAAGCCTCTTGTAACTCTTCGAGCACGCGCTGCATGTCCGGCTTCAACACGCGGAAGCGTTGTTCGAAAGCGATCTGTGCGTTCTTTTCAACGAGGTCAATCATATCGCGCTTCTCGCCGCGCTGCGGATCGAGTATGCGCACGCGCCGCCCTTTACGCTCGGTCAGCGCTTGCTCTAACAACTCGCGATCTTCAAAGTCCACCGGCACATTAATCTCGCGCGGCACATAGTCGGTCGAGTAATACTGAGTTAAAACTTCGCTCAAGAAAGAGGAAGGATTAAATTCATCTTCGGATAAATCTTCCCAGAAGAATTCACGACGCCCGACGATCTTGCCTTCGCGCATCGTAAAGAGTTGCAGGGCGAGGCGAGATGCTTCGCGGTAGTAGCCGAAGATGTCTACGTCGCGGTCAGGCGAGGTCGCCATCTTCTGCTGTTCGGAGAGGGCGAGCACGACTTTGCGCATATCGCGATACTTCGCCGCGAGTTCGTAGCGCATCTCCTCAGCCGCCGCGTTCATCCGCCCGTCGAGTTCGTCGGCCAACTCACGGTTCTTGCCCTCGAGAAAAAGGCGCACGTCGCGCACCGCTTCCGTGTACTCCGCGGGCATGCATAAGTCCTTGACGCATGGTCCCAGACAGCGTTTGATGTGGTACTCAAGACACGGACGCGGCAAACTTCCATCAATCTCTATCTCGCACGAACGCAGTTGAAACGTGCGGTTGATCAAATCAATCGTGCGACGTGCGAGCGAAGCCGGAAGAAACGGCCCGAAGTAGAGCGCCCCGTCGCGCTGCACGCGCCGTGTGATCATCACGCGCGGGAACGCTTCGTTGACGGTTAGTTTCAGATGCGGGTACTGTTTATCGTCTTTGAGCAGCACGTTGTAGCGCGGCCTGTGCTTCTTGATCAAATTTGATTCAAGCACTAACGCTTCGACTTCCGTGTCAGTGATGATGAACTCTAAGTCTCGAATACGCCGCACCAGTTCGCGCGTCTTGCGGTCATGACCGCGCCCTGATTGAAAGTATGAACGAACGCGGTTGCGTAAGTTCTTCGCCTTGCCGACATAGATGATGCGTCCCTCCGAATCTTTATGGATATAGACGCCGGGCGAGAGAGGAAGATTTAGGATTTTTTCGTCTAAGGTTACTATCATTGGAGTGCGAAGAAGTTTACCGCGAGAAGTTGTTTCAACAAACCAGAGTTTACCGTAACGAGAGCGCGAGAGAAAAACACTATGCAATTTCCCTTCCGACTACCCGCTGAACGTTCCTTTGATGCGGTCGGCTTCGGCGTCAACGCTGTTGACCACCTCGTCGTTGTCCCTGAATATCCACGCTTTGACACGAAGACGCGACTCTTGAACCACGTGCAATCGCCGGGCGGGCAAAACGCCTCAGCGATGGTCGCGCTACAACGACTCGGCATACGCACCGCCTACGCCGGACGTTTCGGTTCCGACGCCGAGGGCCGTCTGGGACTTGCTTCACTCGTCGATGAAGGCGTCGATGTCGAGTACGCCGAGGTGATCGACGGAGCGCGCACGCAGATAGCTTTCATCATTATCGACGCGCGCACCGGCGAACGCACTGTGATTTGGGATCGCGACGAGCGCACGGCTTATACGGCACAGGATGCGCCCGCACATTTCGGCACACTTGGTCGGGTGCTGCACCTTGACGCGCACGACCCGCGCGCCTGTGTCGGCGTGGCCGAAGCGGCACGCGCAGCAGGCACAATAGTTTCTTCCGACATCGATAACATCTACGAAGGATTGCATGAACTTCTGCCGCTGATCGATGTGCTGATTACGTCGAAAGAGTTTCCGCATCGGTTGACGGGGATTGAAGACGAGCATCAAGCGCTGCTGGAAACCAAAGCCAGATACGGCTGCTCGGTGGTGGGTGTAACGCGCGGAGTCAACGGCGCAATTCTCTACTGCGACGGGGTGTTTCTGGAATCACCCGCGCTGCCCGTACCCGGCGGTTGCCGCGACACCACCGGCGCAGGCGACGCTTTCCATGCCGGGTTCCTCTACGGTTTGCTGCGCGGCGAACAGATTCAGACGAGTCTTCAACTGGGCTGCGCAGTTGCGGCGCTTAAATGTCGCGCGCTCGGCGCACGCCAGGCGTTGCCGACCGAGACTGAGTTGAACGAGTTTCTGAGTGAGAACATACATCGCTCTTTCCATATCTCAAACGTTTAAGGCGTAAGCACATTAGCTCTTCAATTGCAGTAACTTCCAACTCTGTAAACGATGAAGCAGTGGCCTGAATTTGACAGCAATGGTGATCTGCCGGTTGACGTTTATCAAGCAACCCTCGTTGAAGTGCTGCGACATTTTGGTACGAGCACGCTGCAGCGTCGGATTGTGGCGCGGCGGTTAGAGAGGATTTACGATCTGGCACAGAGCACAGAGCAGGTAGCAAGATTCATCGTTTTCGGGTCGTTCATTACGGCAAAGCCTGACCCGAATGACGTTGACATCTTTATGTTGATGGAAGATACGTTTGACTCGAAGCTAGTGACGGGCGAGGCGGCGATCATTTTTGACCATGGGGCGGCGCAGAATGCGGTGGGAGCCAGCGTGTTCTGGATCAGGAGGATGGCCGCGATGGGCGGGGAGCAGATTGTGCTGGAACACTGGCAGATTAAACGAGACAAAACCAAACGGGGAATCGTAGAGGTAATCAGCAATGATCAGGAACCATCAGGAGTTTGAAGCGACACTGGAG
>JACCTF010000687.1 GCA_013812565.1 Pyrinomonadaceae bacterium
AGAGGTCATGCTTGAGCGTCCGGATGGCTCATGCATCTCGGCATTGTTTAACGTCGCCCCGCTCAAGGACGAAACAGGGGAAGTGATCGCAGCCGTCAACATCTTCCAGAACATTAGTAAACTTAAGAGGACCGAGGCAGCCTTGCAGAGAAGCGAAGATCGACTGCGCCATGCACAAAAGATGGAGGCGATGGGGAGATTAGCGGGCGGGGTGGCACATGACTTCAACAACCTGCTAACCGCCATCATGGGGCAGAGCGAGCTGATGGTGCGGCGACTGAGACATGGCGACCCGCTATGCCGCAACATTGAGCAGATCAGACGCGCCACGGACCGGGCCGCCTCTCTAACTGCTCAGCTCTTAGCCTTCAGCCGCAAGCAGGTGATGCAGCCGAAGGTGCTCGACTTGGGCGCGGTTATCATGGACATGGAGCAGATGCTCGGACGCCTCATCAACGAAAACATCGAGTTAACCACGGTTCTAGAACCTGCCGCGGGAAGGGTGAAAGTCGATCCCAGCCAGATCGAGCAAGTCATCATGAACTTGGTCCTCAATGCCCGCGACGTGATGCCGTGGGGCGGCAAGCTCACGATTGAGACGAAGGCCGTCGAGCTGGATGATGCTTACGCCCATCAGCACATTTCCGTGCGACCAGGCCGCTACGTGATGCTGTCAGTGAGCGACACCGGGGACGGGATGGATAAGGAGACGGAGTTACGCCTCTTCGAGCCTTTCTTCACGACCAAAGAGCCGGGCAAGGGAACGGGGCTGGGATTATCTACAGTCTACGGGATCGTGAAACAATCCGGAGGCAACATCTGGGCGTACAGCGAAGTGGGACGAGGCACGACCTTCAAGGTGTACCTGCCGCAGGTCGAGGAGGCCGCAGCAGAGGCGCTGAACGGAGCCGTTTCCGCCGCCGAGGTGCCGGGCGGGCCGGAAACAATCTTGCTTGTTGAAGATGAAGATATGATTCGAGAAACGACACGCGAGATCATCGAGATGAGCGGCTATAAGGTGCTCGAAGCGCGTCATGGCGGGGAGGCGCTGTCGATCTGCGAGCGCTACGAAGCCCCGATCGACCTGGTAATTACGGATGTGGTGATGCCGCAGATGAGTGGCCCGGAGTTAGCCGAGCGTCTTGTGAATCTGCGCCCGGAGACGCGCGTGATTTACATGTCCGGCTATACGGAAAACGCGATTGTGCATCATAACGGGTTGAACGGGGAGGTATCTTTCCTTCAGAAACCGTTTACCCAAGGTGTTCTTGCGCACAAGATACGTGAGGTATTGGACACGCCGCGAAGAAGTTCGGCACAGGCATCCTAGATCACAACACACAACATCAGCACACTAACAAAATTAACAATGATGGGTAGGCAGCAAGTCCGAAGTCGTATGTCCGAGGTCCGAAGTTAAGAAGCTGTTTAGCCCCGAAGGGTCGAACTTCAATAGCTTGGGTAGCGCCCCAAATATAAAGCTTCCGGGACATGTCATTGGACTTCGGACTTCGGACTATTACCCGAGTAGCTCGGTGAGCTGCCGTAGTTCTTCGTCTTTAGTGTCATTCGGAACCGAACAACCCGGGGCCAGAATAAACCGTCCGCCAGCCTGCTGTTCGGCCTGTCGCCACTGCTGCTTCAACTGGGCCGCGCCGAGCTTTCGATAGGTGCGCTCATCCAATCCGCCCATCAGCACGCCCGCGTATTTCGCGCGCGCCTGTTTGAGATCGACGCCCGTGCCATGCATCGAGTAGTTGATTGCCGCGGCGGGCCATCCCTTGTAGAAGCGGTCCAGGTAAACCTTGTCACCGTGCAGATGCAGAATGTTCAGCGGGCTTGTGCGCACCGCCTCAAGCACCATCCGGTCGAAAGGCTCGCTGAACTTGGCATACTCGGCTTGCGACAAAACACCGTCTTGCGCGTTGGCGATGGCGAGGAAAATACCCGAAGCTCCGGCGGCAATCGCGCGCCTGGCGTGGTGGGCTTCGGATTTAGCGATCACTTCGAGAGCATCGAGCAACAGTTGCGGCTTCTCTGTTTGCAGCCTCCGCACTTCCTCACGAGAGGCGAGCTTCTCGGCAACATTCCACGGATTGAAGATCGTTTCGACAAAGTAGGCTTCATCGTTCAAACCATTGCGGATCAGTTCAAGCGCACGAAGCTGCTCGGGAAAAGGATTCTGATCTTCACGCAACTCGTACCAGTTGCCGCTCGGCTTCGGGAACGGATAGTCGCTCATCACTTTCACTACGTCTGGTTTGAACTTGCGGTAAAAGTCGAGCGTCGCTTGCGCGTGGCGCTCGCCCGGCAGTTTCTCTAGTCCGAAGTGGTACCAGAATGTGTACGGCGGCCGGTCTGTGCCCGCCCCCCGCAGGGCGCGCTTCACTCGTTCTTTTGATGACAGCGACCCAGCAGCACTAGCAGGCCACGTCGCTCCGATGGCAGCGGCGCCGGTCGCCGCGGTAGCAAGAAATCTTCGTCTGGATAACATCGTTATCTCCTTCATCTCTCTCCGAAAATATGCTCGTGTATCAAGCACCGAAGTGCGTTCTCTTGAGTTCGCCTCTGTTATGAGAACGAGATCATAGGTGCGCCCCGGCTGATGCGTCAACAACCATCAGAAGATGGTGGCGAGAGTACGAAGTTCGGAGTTATTAACTTCGCGCTCCACACCTCGAACTTCCGGTGTACTTCGCACTCTGTTCGAGGTACTCCGCTCTGGAGGGTTTCTAAACTACAATAGCCACTGCGACGAGGAAGCTTCGTAAACATGCACGAGAAAAGAAACAATCCGGCTTGCCACCTCGAACTAAACCGAGACATACAACATTGGCACACGTGCTCAGCCCCGCGAGTGGCGGAAGTATGACAGAAGACACGCAACAATATACTGAACCCACAGGCGGATCACAGACTCGCTTCGAGGCAGTCGAGCGGCCGGGTCAGCAGCTCGATCAACGGGTTGCTTCAACAACGCCGCAACATAACGCTGTGCCGCTTCAATCGGCTTCTGCCCAGTCGGAGTTTTGTGCGCTTGATCCGCGCGTGATCAAACTTTGGCGGGTGACTAATCTGATCGGCTGGGGTGTCATACTGATCGTGTCGTTGGCGGGCGCGACAATCTTTGCGTTGAGAAATCCCGAGGTTATGCCGTGGATCTTCTTCACCTGGCCCGCGCTTTTTGGCTTGTGCGGCTGGCTGATCTACTGGCGACCGCGACGTCTGTATCGCTCCTGGGGCTACCGTGTCGACGACCGTGTGCTGGAGACGCGAAGCGGTCTGCTGTTTCAAGTGACACGGCTTTTGCCGCTCGCGCGTGTGCAGCACGTGGACCTCCAGCGCGGACCGCTTGAGCGCACGTTCGGATTGTCCTCACTGATTTTGCATACAGCGGGCACGCACGAAGCGACAACCATCATCCCCGGCTTAGAAGCTGGCGAGGCCGTAAGGCTCCGCGATCACTTGGTAGCAGTCGGAGGCGACGATGCAGTATGAAGCTTTGCCGAAACCACATGGCGCTTCAGACACACCGGCGAACATACCGGCGACGGCAGAAGATCAGGAAGGCATGCCACGTGTTTCTGCGACGGAGCAGATAATCGTCTCGTCCCCAAAGCAGAACGCGGATCCTCGCTCAAAGCACAGAGCGAATGGGGCGATTATCCTTGAAGGCCGTTTACACCCGGCGACCCTCGCCTTTGCGATCTACCATTCGATCCGCCGTCTGATTATTCCGGTCATTCCCCTGTTCTTCTTCGGCAATCGAATCGTCACCGCCGTTCTCTTGTCGCTGCTAATAGGCGCGAGCGTAGTACGCGCCGTTGTCCGCTACTTAACCTTTAGTTACCGCATTGAAGCGGGCGAGTTAATCACCCGCCAGGGAATCCTTGAACGCACCGAGCGTCATATTCCGCTGGAGCGGGTGCAAGAGATTCGCATCGAGCAAGGCGTGTTGCACCGCCTGTTCGGCGTCGTTGATGCGAGCGTTGAGACCGCGAGCGGGCAGGGAGTGGAGGCGCAACTCTCGGTGCTCTCCCGCAGAGAAGCGGAACGGCTGCGTCAGGCCGTCTCCAACAAAGCGCTGGTTCAGGACGCGGAAGGACGGAGCAACCTCGCGGCGGATGCCTCAGCAGCCGAGCGCAAGAGGTTGCACCGGCTTCATCTTCGTGACCTTGTCCTTGCTGGCCTCACTTCCAATCATCTGGTTTCCGCTTTCGTGCTGATGGGAACGCTCTGGGCGCTCGTCGATGACATCCTGCCGCGCGACTATTACGAACGAACCGCGAGAGCGGCCCATGATCAGGCATCCAGCATCCTAGCTCAGGGGACACAAACCGCGTTGATCGTCGCTGGTTCGGGGCTGCTGCTTCTTTTTCTCGTGAGCCTGCTTTTTTCCGTGATCGGCTCAATCGTTTTGTTCTACGGGTTCACGCTTTCGCAAAGCGGCGAGAATCTGCATCGTTCATATGGACTGCTGACACGCCGCGTGAGCAGTCTGCCCAGACGGCGCATTCAAGTGCTTGAGATCAAAGAAGGAATGCTCCGTCGTCTGCTTCACCTTGCAGCGTTGCGCGCCGACACGGCGGGCAACGCTGCGGCGGATCAAGAAGAGAAGAAAGAGGGCCGCGACGTGCTGTTGCCCATCGTGCCACGCAGAGAGCTTGACGCTTTGCTACCCGTAATCTTCACTGATCTGGAGCCTGGGCCGATTGTTTGGACGCGCGTATCTAAGTTGGCCGTTGTGCGAGACACGATCCAGGGAGGACTCGTGTGCATGATCGCCACTGGCGGAATGTATTGGTACAACCACGATCTGTTCGGCCTGTGGCCGCTCATTCTGCTGCCGCTCGTTTGTGGCGTCAGCGTGCTCAGGTACTACAATTTGGGCTATATGTTTAGAGAGCGATACTTGTACACCCGACGCGGGTGGCTGAGCCGCTCGACTCATATCGTCCCCGTCCGCAACGCGCAAACCGTCACCCTCCGCCAGTCTCCAGTGAGCCGCCGACTCGGCCTGGCAACCTTGATTGTTGATACCGCGGGTCAGTCCTACACGGGCGGCGGCCCGATGATCAGCAACCTACCCCTGGAAGAAGCTCAATCGCTCGCCAGCACGCTCGCCCATCGTGCGGCCGCAATGCACTATCAATGGTAGACAAGTAGGTTCAAGGTTCAAGGTTCAAAGTTAAGACAGCAATGGTTTCGACCTTGAACCTTGAACCTTGAACCTAGATGAGGATTGAATGACGTACCACAAACATCCAGACATCAGCGCGCAGCATTTGCTGCTCGACACCGATCCGCAGGCGCTCACGATTCCGCGCCTGCTCGACGCGCACCGGCTCAACCTGTTCTACGGCGATTTGCACAACCACACTGGCTACTCCGACGGACAGGGGCGGCCCGAGGATGCGCTGCGGCAGATGCGTGGGCGCGGTCTTCACTTCGCGGCGATCACCGATCACGGCGAGTTTTTTGATCGCGAGACGATTATCCGCGATGCCGATAAGTGGGCCGCGGCAGCGCACCAAACACGGATGCTCAATGACGAGCATTTCGTTGCAATACGCGGATTTGAATGGTCTTCGCCGCGCCAGGGGCACAGCAACGTGTGGTGCTCAACCGAGCACACCGGCTATGACAAGACCGGCGACGAATCGATGAACCGCTATTACGAATGGCTCAAGGAAGCGCAGGCAATTGATGGGGCACAAGTGTTGGCTGGCTTCAATCATCCAGGCCGCGAGGTAGTCTGCTTTGACGGCTGCACCTACGAGCCGAAGTTAGATAACCGCATCGTCACAGCAGAGTGCTTCAATCGCGGAGATGACTATGGCGAGGTCTACTTCCGCGCGCTTGATCGCGGCTGGCACGTCGGCGCCATCGGCGTCTCGGATCACCACGGCGTTGAGTGGGGAAGCCCCGAACTTCCACGCGCCGGAGTGCTCGCCTCGGTGCTGACGCTGCCCGGTCTGCAAGCTGCGCTCTTGGCCCGGCAGGTCTTCGCCACACGCTCGCCGACGCTTGCCCTGCTCGTGGCAGGCAATACTTCATTGATGGGCGCGCGCCTTCAACTCGACTCAACCGAGCCGCTTGTGATCGGCGCATGGTGCAACGATCCGGCGGCCACAAGTGACTGGACGCGCCTCGAACTCTGGACTACCGGGGGGACGCTCATCCAAACGCATGAAACACGCGGGCTGCATGAGGTAAGTTGGCGCGTGACGGTTCGACCGCTGAAGAGCACTGCCGAGCACTGGTTCGTGGTGCGCGTGCTGCATGGCGGGATCGCGTTGGCTTATAGCAGTCCCGTCTGGGCGCGGTGGCAGTAGCGCGGCTGTTGAAGATGCAAGCTATAGACTTCCGTGAAAAAGAAGGAGCCACAAATTACACGAATGAGCACGAATGAACTGTCTGACCGAGAGCGCATGGCAGAGAATCACAGCTATCGTTGCAACTCCCATTGCTGTTGTCTGCATAGAGCTGCGTCATTCCCTATGCCTCTTCATTCTCCTGGATTTGCTGATCGATTTCGTCCAGATGCGCACGCACGTAAGCCCACGCATTTGCCAAATCTTCCGCGCGTAAGGTCGGGTAAGCCCGCAGTAAATCCGCCTCACTTGTGCCGAGACGCCTGGCCTGCTCCAGCAACCAAACAGGGATGCGTGTACGAACAATACATGGTTCGCCGCCAGCAATACCGGGAAGGCTCTCTATTCCAGGGAAGGCGTCGCCTAAGTCGCGCACTATCCATTGCAGTAGCTGAGCCTTCTCGGCTCGCGTCATGCCGGTAATCAGCTTCTCTGTTTCGCGGATTGCGTCCATAACTAGCCATTCTCCTTAAATACTTTGCAACGTAACATCTGGATCATTCCATAATCGCCTCTTTAGCTGCAACATCATCTGCGGAAGTACGGCTTGATCCGTCTCTCGCACATCCTACCCACTTCTACGGGTACTCACCTACCCATTCGGCTGATGTCACCGGCATAAGGCTGTGGCATGCTTCCATCACACGAAGGGACCGGAGTCGTCCCGCATATGTTTAGAAGTAAGATGGAGGAACATGATGGAAGCATCTCAGGAAGGAACAAGCAACACGCTGCTTGATCTCTCACACAATTTAGCAAACGCCGTCGAACAAGCAAGCGCGGCGGTAGTCGCCGTGAACGCCCGGCCGCGTGTGGCGACGAGCGGCGTTCACTGGCGGCCGGGCGTCATCGTCTCGACGGATCACACGGTGAAGCGTGATGAGGAGATCACCGTGATGCTGGCCGATGGGCGCACCGTCGCGGCGACGCTCGCCGGGCGCGACCCCGGCACCGATCTGGCTGTGCTCCGCATTGAAGGAGACGCCGGAGCAGAATCAACGGTTGCGAAGATCGGTGACACCTCACAGTTGAAGATCGGCAACGTGGTGCTGGCTGTCGGTCGCACGGATGACCGCGGGGCGAGCGCGAGCTTCGGCATTGTCAGCGCGGTTGGTAGTGCGTGGCGCACATGGCGCGGCGGCCAGATCGATCAACTGTTGCGACTTGATTTGGCGATCTACCTTGGCTTTTCAGGCGGCGCGCTGGTTGACACACAAGGGCACATTCTCGGCATCAACACCTCGGGGCTGGCGCGCGGAGCAGGACTCGCGATCCCCGCTTCGACCGTTAACCGTGTTGTCGATACGCTGCTTGCCAAGGGGCGCATCGCGCGTGGCTACCTCGGCGTTGGCATGCAGCCCGTGCGATTGCCTGATGCGATGCGAGCAACGCTGAATCCACAGACAGACAGCGGCTTGATTGTGCTCTCGGTCGAGCCTGCCGGACCTGCCGGGCGTGCCGGCTTGATGATCGGCGATGTGTTGTTTGCTTTAGATGGTGCGCCGGTCCGCGAAACTGATTACGTGCAGGCTGTGCTTGGCCCGGAGCGCGTTGGTCAAGCGGTAAGAGCTTCGATCATTCGCGGCGGCACGGCACAAGAGCTAACGATCACCGTGGGCGAGCGACCGCGGAAAGGTAGATAACATGACACTCGTAGAAAAAGCGACAACCGCAAACTTGAGCGCAGCAACGACGCCGCTTCTGGCCGGTGAGTTAACTAAAATTGCTGAAGGCGTGCGCCGGTCGGCGGTCGAGGTTCGCGGACACCGAAGCGGCGGCGGGTCAGGCGTTATCTGGCGCGCAGACGGACTTGTCGTTACTAACGCTCACGTCATCCGTGGGCGAGAGACAGAGGTAGTGCTGGCGGATGGCAGAACCTTCGCTGCTGCGGTGGTCAAACGTGACGACGTGAGCGATCTTGCCGCACTAATACTGGAGGGACGCGCGGGAACCGAGGCGCGTGATCTGCCAACGGCCACAATCGGCGACTCTGATAATTTGCGTGTTGGCGAGGTTGTGCTTGCC
>JACCTF010000988.1 GCA_013812565.1 Pyrinomonadaceae bacterium
AGCCATTACAGGACAGCGTCTCGTCGGAGCTCACGCGTGATTTCAAGCAAATGAGACTCCTTGCTCTGTACGCTAGTCGGGTGGCCAGCCAGCTAGCCATCTATGCATCCATGCATCCATGCATCCATCCACCCATCCATGCATCCATGCATCCATGCATCCATGCATCCACCTTAGAATCAACAACTTACAGCCTGCCGTGGTGAAATTTGTTGTTGCAAATTAACTGAAATAGCTTTAGTTTCTTCGCAGTTACACTCTTGGTAGGAGATAAACTTAGTAATAAGAAAATGTAATGAGCTCAATATGAGCCATTGAGTTCCAAAACTTTGTAGATTTTTAAGGGAAGCCCCCTGGTTAGAAAGCAGACGGAAGGTGTGCTTTAAAAAAGGAATTGACCTGAAGCGTCGCGTCTCCAAACTTGGCGCTTCAGGTCAATTCCAATAACTCGCTTGACAGCGAGTGGGCGTTAGCTTTGTCTTGCAGATAAGCTACAGGCATTTTACCCGCCACACGATTGCTGTCAAGCCTTACTTTCAGGAGTATGACGATGCACGCGACAGCAGATTCACAAATTCGATTTATCCGCCGAACTTCACTTAAGGTAGGCGAAACGCGCTACAACTTTCGTCAGCTAGACAATGACGCGATCCGTATGGTGAGGTCGCGCCAGGCTCGGCAGGTAACCAACCTGATGGCCCACATTTACCTGTGCTTGATTGATGCCCCTGTCAAGTTCCGCCAAAGCGAAGGAGAACTATACTTCACCGGCGAGGTCAGCGATGAAAAGCATATTACCGCGTGGGAACAACTCACCGCGTTGCTTGAGGTGGCTGATGGCACCGCCCTCAAAGCCTTGCGGTGGTTGCACGAGCAAGGGGTAATCGGCTACTACGCGGGCAAGAACGGCGTCGGCATCCGCATCTTCATCAACCGTGCGGCATCCTCGATTAAACAAGCTTCTCTTCAGGAACAAAAAAATTTACCTTCTGCGGCTATCGCAAACAGCGAGTCTCGTGTTTCACGGAATGCGATGCCCTTTAAAGAAAATCCTAGAGAAAATGTAGATAATAAGATTATTTCATTCGCGCCTGAAAACGGCGCGGACACGCACACCACAGTCGGATTTGCTAATGGAAAAAGCTCCGCCGCACCCGTTGCCGGACCGCGAAACGTTGAGCATTCGTCGACAAACGTTCAACCTCCAAGTAAAGCTGCCGTTCACCAATCCGTACCACCCGATGTTGTCGTACAGCTTCGTGAAGCGTTAGGGCCGACGATCTGCACGATTGCGGCGCAAGTCGCAGCACGCGAAGCAGCCCGCGAGGGCGAGAAAACACGCGACTGGCTCGACCGCTACGGACTGCCGAAAGCCGCACGCGTAGCACAACGTGAAGCCTACAACGTCTTCAAGCACCAGAGCGCGAAAATTCATGCGGACGAGCGCACCCGCGCTGAGTTGCAAGTCGGGCGCAGCACCACCGCCTACCCGCCACCCCGGGTGAAGCCGCTTACCACGGCTGACATCAGCGAACTAGCGGAGGCTTGTGTCACGATGTTGGAGGTGCAGGGCAAAGCGATTGATGAAACGCTTGGTGAGATCAGCGCCACACCCGGCGGTTGGGTAACAGCCGAGGACGTGGAGAAGGTGCGGACAGCCGCACAGACCTTGCTGCTTACCAAAAAAGATAAAAAGTTTCGACAATGAGTGGACGGCATATGTCAGCACGCCAAGCCGTAAAGTGCCTGAGACTCAATGAGCCATTAGAAGCGACCATCTCGGTGGCGCGAGAGCCACGTCTCGCCGCAGCGCCGGAGCCGGCGACGTGTCTACTCTGTTTCGGCTCAGGCATGGAAGTTGTGCCGAACAGGGGAGCGCGGCGTTGCCGGTGCCGCGAGCAAGAACGGCAACGATTGTTACTCACAGCCGCGCGTCTGCCGCGCCGCCACGCACACTGCTCGTTCACGAATTATCATCCTGCGCCGGGCAATGTCTCGCAGCTACGGGCAATGACCGATGCGGTCAAGATAGTTGAGGCTTCTGCGTCAACGTATCGCGGACTGCTTTTAACGGGCAGCGTTGGGACCGGCAAAACTCACCTCTCGGTGGCAATTCTACGTGGGCTGATAGAGAAAGGCGTGCCCTGCTTGTTCTATGAATTCGGCGCACTGTTGAAA
>JACCTF010000999.1 GCA_013812565.1 Pyrinomonadaceae bacterium
CACATCCACTGCGCTGACAGCTTGCGCGCGACCTTCCGGGACAAAGTTCAATTCGACTACATCGTAGGGCCAGCGCAGTTGTCGTAATCCACTCGTGCTCCGTCCGACTCTGTACTCGGAAATGTGGCGCACATCGCGCACGACTGCCGACGCCTGTTGCCACGGGCCGCGCGGCTGACGAGGGAATAACCCGGCGACGAGCGAGAGGGTTGATCGGTTCTTCAGTCTCGCGAATTTGAAGATCTCGCCGAAATCCACGAGCCGCACCTCGATGGTCTGCCCGGCCCGCAGGGCGTCAAAGGTTTCTGCGTCGCTCGCGAGCCACAACCTCGTGGGGCTGTTCTCTTCTGCGGCCGGCTCGTACTCAACCTGGATGGAGCGCGCGCGGCTCCATGAACCTTTATGATCGAGCTTCACGGTTTCGCTTTTGTCCACGACTGTGACCGGGCTGACAGGTCCGGCACTGTCTAGGTAGAATGAAGCGGCGATTGGCAGCAAGATGACTACCACCAACACCCAGCGAATCGGCTTCGCGTCCGTCCCCGTGAGCCAGCCGATGAACTGCGCCAGCAAGAGCAGCAGAGGGATGCCGAAGATAAAAGCAAAAGCGATTAAGAATCCACCTTCGAATGTCATGACTCGCTCCCTTAATAGTTCATCGTTTTTGCGCCGAGTTTGATGACTTGTTGCGCTTTTAACCGTTGACGTTCGCCATGCCTAACGCTTGGCTTCAAGAGGCACGCGCGTGCCTTTGTTTAGCCGCTCATGATTTGAAGACTTAAGCCACCCACTGAGTCAACCAGGTCGCGAACGCCAGCCAAGCGTGTGTGCTCCCGATCATCAGGCGCAGGGGCTGCGATGCGACGATTAACAACCCGCCCCATGCAGTGGCGCGATGAATCCGCCCGCGCGCGAGGAGATCGTAGAGAAGGCAAACCACAATAAAGAGATCGGTCACACCGAAGAAAGCCGGCGGTCCGGCCTGGAGAAAGGCGAAAGGTAGTCGGGCGATTGCGGCAGCCAAAATCGAAATCGTCGCGAGCAGCATCAGCCTTTTGTGTATGTCGGGGCGGCGGCGGAAATAGAAGCCCGCTCCGATCAAGCACGAAAACACAAACATGTCGGCAAGCGGAATCACTAAAAAGACGAGCGGAGGAATTCCAGCCGCTGGAGTCGCTCCTTGCTTTGCCCTGATGATGGCCGTCGTGGCACCGACTACAACCATGAGCACGGCAATCACTGCACCGATGATCCCTAAGCGACGATGCACGTCAATCCTCTTTGCCGTGACGAGAACGGTCTGTGTGAGGTAAAGCACGAGCCAGGACGTGAAAACGATTCCGTGCAGATGGAGGAGGAGTGTCAGCGGCGGCGCGCCGAAATACGGTTTGAGATAATATGTCCGCGAGAAGCCGGCGAAGACGGTTGCTGCGACTGCCACCGCCATGCCGGTGTAGAAGATGCGCTCGCGTCTCCTACCCGTGATTCCCGCGTGCGCGGCGATGCTTCTCTTTCCATCCATCAAAGGTCTCATCAAAGAACTCCTTGAGCTGTGTTGTCACTGCCCACCCCGCGTCGGGCGCGACCTGACAATGACTCATACCCGACGGGAAATCGTTTTTCCATTCCGTGAATAGCGAACGATTCCTTCTGTATCGCTAATCGTTTACAGCTCAGACAGCATCAACCACCTTCTTTACTACATTCTTGAGTGCCTCTTCCGATCCCTTCTTCGGCGTTCCAATGATCTGCATCAAAATCCACGTGTCACCTTTCAGCACGCTCACTGTTACACTGCCCATAAATCCCCCGCGAAAACCGCCGCTCATATAGCCTTTGTCTCCGATGCCGCTCAACAATTGAATCTTGCTGTCTGTCCGTTTTTCAGCCTCCCTCTGGCTTTCGTCGAGAGCCGCATCATCTCTCGCAACATCCATCAGTCCATCAGTGATACCGGTCATCTTCCTGTGCATTTCGAATGCTATCTTCCCATCCGTCTCGATGCCGACCATCAGGACCGCCGTGCGACCGCCCACACCGAAGTCGGTGATCTCATACGTGCAGCCGTCCCCGCCGCCCTTCGGGTCTTGAACCGATTCGCCGAGAATCCGTTCCGCATCGGCTTTGGTGACAAGCGCACAAGCATCAATCTCAGCGGCCTGCGGTGTACTGCTGCTGGTCGCAGCCGTCTGGCCGCTCGCTTGCTCGCGCTCTGTGAGCGTGTTTGAACGATTGCACGCCGCCGTCATTAGAAGGCTGTAGAGCGCCAATAACAGCAGGACGTAGCGCGTGAGTGGACGAGTCTTCAATGTTTCTTCATCGCGATAAAACTGAGATACTGTGTTCATGTGTGGTTCTCCTCATTCTTAACTTACTGTTTACTGCCCAGCAGGAACTGCGGAATCTGGAGGGGCGTTTGGCCTCTCGACGGCCACACACGCACGATGCCGCGTCCGCCTTGCAAAGAACCGGCCTCGACCACGGCTGTCCCGTTCTCGTCAGCAACCTTAAATATACCCTTACTGCCGGATTCTCCTGCTCCGAGCGAAACGGCCGGGACCTCGTTCTTGTTGTACCAGACAGACCCTTGCTGGTTTATCAAAAGCAGCAACTTATCGTTGTCACCTTTCATAGCGAACTGCGGACCTTCAGCGGGGTAGGCCATCTGCACGTATCGGCTCACATCACCCCCACTATTTCTGGCTATGACTCTTCCGCCACCACTGGTAATCAGTACGCCAACGTGCGCTGCTATGCGCCCCTGATCGTTATAGATATACATCCCCCGACTAGAGTCGCTCGTTGGTTCTTGCACTCTCATAATGGTTTTGCCTTGGCCGTCAACAACCTCGAACGGCGCCGTAACTTTCGTCGCATCTCCATCCTTGTTCGACGAAGCTTGTTCCGAGGATTGATCTGTTTTTTTAGAGGATGGTTTCTTCCTCTCCGGATCTTCTGACTTGGACTCCGCCGTGACCGCCGCAAGAAGGAAACGCTGCTCGCCGGCTTTGCAGTTTTTTTCATTCTCGACGAACCGAAGCACCCGATCAGCGCCAACGCACACCGGAACAGTGTTGCCTGTTTCCTGCGCAGAACCTGTCACGCTTAGCCAAACAAGCGCGAGCGCCGTCACCAACCCTGCGCCGAACACAGTCATCATTAGAAGCCTTGCATTTATTCCATCTTGTCTCATCACATACCTCTTAAACTTGTCGTCATCTCATGATTAGTATTGCTGATGATTTCATTTTCAAATTCCTCGAAGGCCATCCGTCTTAATTTTGCTAAAAGCGTGTCTGCAAACCTAACAGGTTTGGTAAGCTGTCGATATGCAAACACCAAGACGAGTTCCCGATGACTTGTGGGAGGAGATCGAGAAACTGCTTCCGCCCACACTGCCACGCGAACATGGCG
>JACCTF010001023.1 GCA_013812565.1 Pyrinomonadaceae bacterium
CTCCAGTGATGCGCGAGTCCGCGGTTGCGGCACGGTTGCTTCGGACGCGACTTCGGAAGCAGGGCGCGATGCGAAAGCATGTTCCGCTCTGGTTGCTTGGGCGGGGTTGCGCCCCGTACTGAGTCCGAGATAATCAGCCACCCCGACGAAGCGATACTTACTGAAGTAATCGTCGAGAACCCACGCCATCTTGTCGAGCTTGCGATAGTGACGAAGCTTCGCCAGCATGGGTGCTCCGTTGATCCGCGGCTGCTCCGGGTCAAGTTCCCACACATGAAAATACATCACAAACGGGGCGGGGCTGGTTCGGTGCCAGCGGTCGACGAGATGCTTGAGCAACGTGTGTGGGATTTGGCGTGAGAAGTTCCCCCCGGCGATCGGCACCGGCCAGCCCAATACATTGCAGGTTGCGACGGGGAATTCCCATATCTCTTTTCCCGCATAGTGGTGCTTATATGCAACGCGGTTAGCGCGAGCGGAGCGAAATGTCGGGACGACGCTGGAATCGTAAGCGTAACCTTCTTCAGCCAACACATCCAAAGCCCATGAATCCGACGGCAGAAACAAGCGGCGCGGGGCGCGGTAGCCGATCACTTCGGTTCCGCTGGCTCGTTCAAGAGCTTCGCGCGAACGGGCTAAATCTTCCCTAAATTCCTGGGGCGTTAGGTGACGAAGGCTGCGGTGATAATAGCCCCTACTTGCAATCTCGTGGCCTCTCGCCGCTACTTCCCTAACGAGTTGCGGTTGCCTATCAGCGATCCATCCCAGCACAAAGAAGGTGGCCTTGATGTCAAATCGGTCCAGCAGATCAAGCGTCTTCAGGGTGTTACTTTCAAAGCGTGTTTCAAAGCGGTACCAGTTTGCGCGCTCGATCAATCCGTTGAACGCTCCGACATGAAAATAGTCTTCGAGCAGAACGGTGAGCAGATGTCGTTTCGTGGAACTGGAATGGATTTCACTCATCTTAGAAAAGAATAGACACAGAGAGAGGAAAGTAGGCAGTAAGCAGTAAGTAGAAAGCAGTAAGCAGCAGAAAGGAGTAAGCAGCAGAAAGCTTATAGCTGCCTTCTGCCTTCTTCCCTCCGCGGCCTGCCTTCTGCCTTCTGCCTTCTGCCTTCACTCTGTGTCTCCTCGGTCTCTGTGGCTACCTTCTTCCCTACAATCTCAACTCGCGAGCAGCGAAGAACTCTCCGCCGCTACGCCCAACACTTCGGCGATGATTTGCGCGATGCGCAGCCCGCTGTCTCCTTGTCCGAACGGATTCTCGATGCTTTTCACTTGATCAGCCCAGCTTCCCGGCTGGTGAGCTTCTTCAAGCAGCACGGCCAAGCGTCTGGGGCTGCCACTCGTGAGGCGCGCGATGCCTGCCTCCACCGCCTCCGGACGCTCTGTGTTCTCCCGGAGGATCAGCAGCGGCTTGCCCAGGGTGGGCGCTTCTTCCTGCACGCCGCCGGAGTCTGAAACGATCAGCCAGGCATGCGCGAGCAGCGCAGTAAATTGGTCGTAGTTCAACGGCTGAATGAGATGGATTCTGGGATGGCCGGAAAGCGCGGCGGTTGCTGAACTGACTACTGCCGGATTTGGATGAACCGGAAAGACGAGCGCCGTATCTTCATGGGTTTCGACGAAGCGACGAACCACCCGAAGGTTCTCGGCCATCAACTCACCGAAACTTTCACGACGGTGCGTCGTCAGCACAATCCGTTTTAACCCTTCCGTTGCTTTCAGTAATTTTTCAGTGGCGGGCGTTGTTTGTAACCCTTTAGTTATGGCTTTAAGCGAATCAACAATGGGGTTGCCGGTCACAAAGATGCTCTGCCGCGCAATGCCTTCGGCCAGTAGTGTGTCGCGGTTATGTGTGGTCGCTGCGAAATGGTAAGTCGCAAGGCGCGTAATTAGCCTACGGTTCATCTCCTCCGGGTATGGGTTGTGAGGGTTATCAGACCGTAGACCTGCTTCGATGTGGCAGACCGGGATGCTTCGATGGAAACCGGCCAGCGCGCCCGCCAGCGCCGTGGTCGTGTCGCCCTGCACAAGCATTAGATCAGGCTGTTCCTGTGCCAACGTCTGATCCAACCCGGCCAGCACGCGCGAGCAAATTTGATTAAGCGTTTGACCCGGTTCCATAACGTGCAAGTCGTGGTCGATGCGCATCTGGAACAAACGGATAAACGGGTAGAGGATGTCTGTGTGCTGAGCCGAAGTAACGTTTACTGTTTGGATTGTGCCAAGAGATTCGAGATGATGGATCACCGGAGCCAGCTTGATAACTTCAGGACGAGTGCCAAATACCGTCAGAACCTTCTTGC
>JACCTF010001033.1 GCA_013812565.1 Pyrinomonadaceae bacterium
GCATCACAAATAGTCTCTAGTTAGAGACCTACAATCAACGGGTGCGCATTCTTTAGACCATAAACTTTAAATCTGGTTGAGACTCAAATGATTGAACACACACATTTATTTTGTCAACGATTAGCAAAGGACGCGCACTAACACTACACAAGGAGCGTTATTTAAGCAGGTACTCGTTGATGAAATGCACTGTCGAGTAGAACTGAAAGTCCCTGTTCCGCTTCTTCACGAACCCGTGTCCCTCATCTTTAGCTACCAAAAACCAGACCGGTATACCCTGCTTCTTTGCCGCTGTTACCAACTGTTCAGACTCCCGGTATGGTACGCGCGGGTCGTTCTCACCTTGGATCACAAGGAGCGGCTTTTTGATTTTCTCGACATTATTTAATGGCGCTATCTTGTTGAGGAATTCGCGCATCTTCGGGTCACGCTCATCACCGAACTCGGCGCGTCGCGTGTCACGTATCATGCTGTTAGTATTTTCAAGAAATGTCACGAGGTTTGATGGCGCGACGTATGGCACTGCGCCACGTATTCTGTCACCGTAGGTTGCTGCTACAGCTAGCGTGATGTAGCCGCCGTAGCTTCCGCCGTGAACCAAAATGCGATCAGCGTCGAGAGTGGCTTGTCCTCTGATCCAATCGAGGAGCGCTCCAATATCTTTGACGGCATCAGTACGGCGCTCGCCATTGTCGAGCGCCAGGTATGACTTGCCATAGCCAGCCGATCCACGAATGTTTGGGAGGAGCATCGCTACACCAAGCTCATTCAGAATGTAATTGTTACGCCCGCCGAAGCGCGGACGCGCTTGCGATTCAGGACCGCCGTGGATGTCCACCATCACGGGGCGTGGCCCCTTGAACTTTGCGGGCGGCCGGTAGAAGACCCCTGAGATCATACGACCATCAAAACTTCGCCAGCGGACAAGTTCAGCTTCCGGGAAGCCGGCTGTGTTAAGACCGCCTGTCTCACTTCGCGTCCAGCGCTCGATCTTCCCTGTCTGCAAGTCAAGCGAGTACACATCGGCAGGATGGCGGGCTGACTCCAGAGAAAAGCCGAGATCGCGGCCATTCTTGTGCCATTCAAGGCCGGAGATAACACCGGGGGGTAACTCGGAGATGAGGTTTTCCTTACCGGTAGTAACATCGCGCAAGCGGAGACGACTAACCCCATCCTCATCAGTGACAAATGCCATTGTTCTCCCGTCGGGTGAGAGGTCGAATTCTTCAACATCCCAGTTGATGTGGCTCGTGAGGAACTTGTACTGCTTGGTAGCTAGATCGACATAGACTAGGCGCTGAAACTCTGAATCACGATTAGTAGTGAGGTAAATTCCCTTACCGTCTTTGCCGAACTCACCAAACCCGTAAGCGACCTTTTCTGGTCCTTCCTGTGGCGTCAGAAGAGTCTTTTGCCCGCTAGCTACATCAACAATATACAGGCGGCTTTCATCAGCGGAGATGTATTGGTAGCAGATCACTTTGCTGTCATCGGATGACCAGTCTACGGGCACTGTGTAACCGCCATCGAATTGAGTGAGCATGCGGTTGCTTTGCGGCACTTTCGGATTGATGATGTATAAATCTAAATCTTTCCCGTTTCGCTTAGTTGATCCATACGCTAGCAGATCACCGGAGTGGGACCATGTGGGGTTATAGTTTCTTGATTTTCCATCCGTGAGAAGGGTGATGTCGCTGGTTAATAGGTCGTACCGATATAGCTGAACAGCTTCATTGCCGCCGCTATCTTTGCTGAAGATAAAGTAAGTTGCATGCTTCGGTTGATAAAAGCCGCCTGTGACCCGATCTTGGAAGAAGGTGAGCTGCGTGCGTGCGCCGCCGGGATGATCCACACAATGAACTTGCATCGTTTCGGCGAAGCGAGTGTTGATCAGCATTTCACGCTTAGTAGGATGCCAGCTCGTTATTGACGCTAAGCGGAACTCAGTGTACCGACTAACCGTTTCAGCAAGAGAGGATGGTATTTGTGGCACTCCATCCAACACGAGGTTGTCACCGGGTACAATCACATCACTTTGGGCCACAACCACGTGAGTAATTAAGCTGAAGACAGATAGGATTCGTAACAGACTTTTCATGAATGGATCGTTCAATCCCGGAACAGTTAAGATCGAAGCAAATGATTCCAACCACAATTTGCTACTCAGCCCGGTGCTAAGTCAAGCGCAACACATGATGGAAGTGACACCTTAATCTTTCGAGCGTCAGTGCCGTAAACTACCTTTGCCGATCTTGCCTATGTGTTCTTGGATGTCAGGAGAGATTGCTGGTTTATAACCGCTGATTTTTATCACTGAAAAGCTGCCGTATCGCATGCAATAACATAAAAGATACTGCCGCAAAGAGAGCCGCTGTTGAGACCGACCCCACTTACAAAGGAGCAGCAAAGAAAATCCTTTTACGGCTGTTTGATGATGAGGAAAGTCACCTTGAACGGCTAAGAGAGTTTTTCAAGGAGCCAGCTTTTGAGGAGTGGCTGCAACAACCACCAAAAACATAGGAGCCACCTCGTGGAGACACCAATCAACACGGACGTAGCTATCGTCGGGGCGGGTCCGACGGGACTTTCCTTAGCGTGTCAGTTCATCCGCTACGGTGTGGATTTCGTCATCGTCGAGAAGAACGAAGGCGTGACACCCTATTCCAAAGCTCTCGGCGTTCACGCCCGTACACTCGAAATCTACGAACAACTGGGCTTGGCACAGGAAGCTGTCGCACAAGGCGCGATTGCCGGGAAAGTCCGCCTACTCGAAGGCGGCGAGGTACGCGGCGAAGTTGATTTAACGAACGTCGGGCAGGGTTTAAGTTCTTACCCGTACATGCTCGTCTTGGAGCAAAACAAAAACGAACAACTTCTCTATGGGTATCTACAAAGTCACGGCAAAGGCGTTCTCTGGCACACGGAACTCGAAAGCTTTTCGCACCGGGAAGCGGGCGTCACGGCGCACTTTAAAAATGCCACTGGCGCGTCTCAGATCATCGAAGCCAAATACCTCGTCGGCTGCGACGGACCTAGAAGTCCGGTCAGGCGCGCTCTCGGGCTTTCCTTTGAGGGCAGCACGTTCGAGCGGTTGTTCTACGTCGCCGACGTACAGATCGATTGGAAGTTTAACCATGACGCGCTGCATGTTTGTCTGGCGCGAAATTCGGTTGTCGCCTTTTTCCCGATGAAGGGTGAGCATCGTTACCGCATCGTCGGCGCTTTTCCCGAGGGCATGGAAAAGGAAGAAAACGAGGTGTTGTACGAAGAGATCGAGCGGCGCATTAAAGAGGAAGCGGAACTCGCCCTCGACATCTCACACGTTAACTGGTTCTCGGTCTACAAAGTCCACACGCGCCACGTCGATAGATTTTCGGTCGGGAGATGTTTTCTCGCCGGGGATGCGGCGCACATCCACACTCCGGCGGGCGGGCAGGGCATGAATACGGGCATTCAGGACGCTTACAATCTGGCGTGGAAGATGGGCTTAGTCCTCAAAGGTGATGCCGACGGACGGATTCTGGATACTTACAACGAAGAGCGTCTCCCAAATGCTAAAAGGCTGTTGGGAACCACCGACCGGATGTTTAATCTCGCTGCGGGTACAGATTGGTTGTTCGGTTTGATCCGGACGACCGTGTTCCCACCACTGGCAAAATACATCCTCAGCTTCGATGTCGTCAGAGAGAGGTTCTTCCCTTTGATCTCGCAAATCGGCATCACTTACCGCGCTAGCTCTTTAAGCGATCATAGCGGCGACGGGGAATTTGAAGTCAAAGCCGGAGACCGCTTACCTTACTTCTTAGTTGACGGCAAGAGCATTTACGACAAGCTGCACGAGCCAAAATTCCATCTGCTTACTTTCTCGGATGGACTGAGCGATTACCAAGCGATGGGAAGCGAAATTGAGAGCGAATACGCGCATCTGGTTGATCATCACGTTATCCCTCTTTACCCGCATGTGGCGGAAGTCTTCGGTAGGAACAAACCTTTCAACGTGCTATTAAGACCGGACAACTACATCGGATTCATCTCTCAGAAAACTTCATCGAGTTGGTTAAGAGTTTATCTAAACGAGGTCATCGGACACTCATAAAATCAAGCAACCCTTTTCAACGAGCGACAGAACAAGCCCGCGCACTTGACAACCCATGAACACTAAATCAAAAGCAATGGGCAAGTGGATGTGGCGGGCACTGCTCGCGACCGCTGCCATGAACCTGTTCGGAGCACTCCTGTTCGTGCCGGCCTTCCCGGTGTTGCGCGTGGTGCTAGGTATGCCAAACCTCGTACACCCGTTGTATCTGTGGATCGTCGCGATCTGGATTTTCGTATTCTGGTTATCTTTGGCGCACCGGCTCGGAGTCGTAAGTAGTAGATGGATTGCTGTTCAAAAGAGGTTTCACAGATGACGAACGGGATCCAAAAAGGCATAGTCGTCGGCGGCGGAATCGGCGGTCTGTGCACCGCCATCGCGCTGCGTCAGATCGGTGTCGAGACAGTCGTTTACGAGCAGACGGAGAGGTTGTCGCAAGCAGGCGCGGGGCTGACCCTGTGGGCTAATGCGATTAAGGGGCTGCGTAAACTGGGGATCGCCGACGCGGTCATCGAAGCCGGCGCGAAGATCGAACGTGGTGAGATTCGCACCGCAGGCGGGAGGACGCTTTCCCGGTCGCAGCCCGGCGAACTCGAAGGACTCTTCGGCGAGCCTACCGTTGCCATCCACCGCGCAGACCTGCACGACATCCTGCTGTCCGCTCTTGCTGCCAACACTCTTCGCTTGGGTGCTAAGTGCGTCCGTGTAGAGCAAGAGCAGGAAGGTGTGGTTGTTGGTCTCACCGGGGGGCGCTCTGAACGCGCCGACTTGGTTATCGGGGCTGACGGCGTTCACTCGATGGTCCGCCAGCAACTATTCCCCGACGTCCGGCTACGCTACTCGGGTTACACGGCATGGCGTGGGGTCGTTGCGACGAAGGACGAATCTGCGCTTGGACTCACGTCGGAGAGTTGGGGGCGTGGCTCCCGCTTCGGTATCATGCGGATAAATAAAGCGCGGGTCTATTGGTTCGCCACCGCCAACGCTCCGGCAGGTCGAATGCAGACTGCCGCCGAGCGTAAAAGCTTCCTTCAGGAACGATTCGTCGGATGGCACCATCCAGTCGAACATCTTATTGAAGCCACTCCCGCCGAAGAGATTCTTCACAGCGACATCCATGACTTGAAGCCACTCAAGCGGTGGAGCGAAGGGCGAGTCGTGCTGCTCGGCGATGCGGCGCACCCGACGACGCCGAACATGGGACAGGGTGCGTGTATGGCGATTGAGAGCAGCCTTGTGTTAGCGCGCTGTTTATCCCGCGAGAGCAACTTAGCTGACGCTCTCAAGTGCTATGAAGCCGAACGAATGCCGCGCACAAGGTGGATCACCGAGCAGTCTTGGAAGATAGGTCGCGTCGGGCAACTAGAAAATCCACTACTTCGCGCTGCCAGAGATTTTCTCATCCGCGTGACCCCAGCCAAGTTGGTGAGAAGGACGTTGGAAAAGGCAGCCGGTTATGAGCTGTAGCGGTATGCCGTTCACCGTCAACCCTTAGCC
>JACCTF010000695.1 GCA_013812565.1 Pyrinomonadaceae bacterium
GAACGACTTGATCTACACGTCGATTGCGCAAACAACCGTTTGATTCCTAACCCGGCCCACCCGGATCAGCCTGTATTGAAAATTAAACAACTTAAAAGTGATAGGTGACGAGTGACAAGCAAGAGAATAGGCAATGGTGAATCTTAGATAGCTAGAGGTTATTATCTTCTACTAACGATTCACGACCTACGCTTTTCATCTCATTACTCATCACTGTTGAATTTCGGAGGTGACAGATGAAAGTCAAAGCCATCAACCATGTTACTTTGATCGTTGACGATCTTAAGAAGTGCCGCGACTTCTACACAAACGTGCTTCAGCTAGAAGAGCTGCCCGCCTTTAAGTTTGACTACCCCGTGCAGTTCTACAAAATCAATGACCGCCAGCAACTACACTTAACCGAGTGGGAAGATGCCGCATCTTTTCGCGGCCATCTGTGCATCGAGATTGATAATTTCACCGAAGGGTTTCGCCGGTTCAAAGAGCTTGACGTAATCGACACGCGCCCGTGGGGCAAAGTCCGCAAGCTTCCCGGCGGTGCGATGCAAATGTTCATACGCGATCCGGCGGGCAATCTACTCGAAATCTCGCACCCGGATGCGGCGACCGTCGATCCGGCGATTTTTGAAGACGAGCTTGTTGAGCAATCGGAAGTTTATGTTTCAGGCCGCGATGACGCGCGCGGTGTGCGCGGAGAGAACGCTTCGCTGTACGAATTTTAGTTCAAGGTTCAAGGTTCAAAGTATAAGACATGGCTTCCATACTTCAGGCTTCCAATCCTAAATCGAGGCCTCTCCCCAAACTCCCGGCCTTGAACCTTAAACCTTGAACCTTGAACTTCTTATGAAAATTCTACTGCTTGAGCCGGTTCACGAAGATGCGCGTCGCATGCTCGACGAAGCTGGCGAGGTTGCGCAAGCGGAAGCAGTTGATGGGGATTATTTGAGGCTCGCCATCGCGGATGCAGCGGCGGCGATGACCCGTGGCTATGGTCGCCTGCCGCGCGAGGTGCTCGTCGCCGGTCGCAACCTACGCTGCGTCGCCCGGTGCGGAGTCGGGACAGACAACATCGATGTGGCCGCCGCTACCGAACTCGGCTTGCCGGTGATCTACGCGCCGGGTTCGACGACCATCGCGGTCGCCGAGCACACGATGATGTTGATCTTAGCCGTGGCGCGGCGAGTCATACGCTTTGACCGAGAAGTTAAAGCGGGCAACTGGAAGTTTCGGGGCGAGGCCGGTTTGAGCACGGAGCTTGGCGGCAAGACGCTCGGCGTGCTGGGACTCGGCGACATCGGACAACGTGTTGCTGAACTGGGCCAAGCCTTCGGGATGAGGGTTTGTTACTGGAGCCGCGGAAGTCGTGATGAGCGTTTTCAGTTTCTTGACCGCGAAGAGTTGCTTCGTTCGGCGGATGTGCTTTCGGTCAATGTCGCGCTCACGCCGGACACGCGCAAGTTTCTGGACCAGAAATCGTTGGCTTTGATGAAGCCCTCAGCAATCATCGTCAACACGGCGCGCGGCGATGTCATAGATGAAACGGCGCTTTATGATGCGCTTGCTTCAGGGCGATTGGCAGGGGCCGGTCTTGATGTGATCGCTGCTGATTCGCCGCACGAGACAAATCCGCTGTGGACGCTCGACAACGTGGTGGTGACCCCGCATGTGGCGGCAGTAGCCGATGTAGCATTCCGGCGCATGTGTGTTGAAACGGCTGAGCAGGTTATACGAATTCTCAGAGGCCAACAACCCGACGCGCGATTGGTGCGCAATCCGACGGTGCTGACGAAATAGAATGTTTGGCAATCAGCGACAAGCTAAAGGGATCACTCCATGCGAAACATACCAATCAGAAAATTCTCCCGTAAAACAATCATCTTCGCTGCGACGGCATGTTGGATCATCTTCTCATTCATCACGCCCTGGCCTTCGGCTGCATACACTTTTAAACCCATCTCGCTCTTTGACGGCAAAACGTTCGACGGATGGGAAGGAAATTTGAAGTCTTTCCGCATCGCAGACGGCTCTATTGTCGGCGGAACTA
>JACCTF010000697.1 GCA_013812565.1 Pyrinomonadaceae bacterium
GGAGACGGCTTTGCGTAGCCGCGCGTTGGCGTCCATGTCGCCGCCGCCAGTGCGCGCCGCGACGGTGATCTCTTTGATGAGCTTGGTAAAAAGCTTGCCGCGCTTGGCATCGAGCGCGCCCTTTTTATGTTTGATGGTGTGCCACTTGGAGTGTCCAGACATTGTTTTATACAGTCCTTGAACTTGAGACTCTTAATGGATAGAAGCGGAGCGCGAATATATCATGCGATTTTCAGGGGTCGCAACCACGTTCACCCTACTGCCGCAAGGCTCTGGAGAGCAGCCGAACTTACGCCGCGAACACGCACTCGCTTGAGTTTCGAAGTGTGTCCGCTGGTGATCTCAACCGCACGCGACGGCACACCGAAAACATCTGCCAGCAGTCGTATTAATTCTTCGTTGGCCGCACCGTCAACCGGCGGGGCAGCGAGTCTCACACGCAGAGCCGTGTCGTGTTCGCCCATCACAGCGCTGCACGCGGCACGCGGCACAACACGCACGGCAAAATGAATTGCGCCGTTACGTTCTTCGCACGCGATCATCAGCCGCGACTCAACCGACGAATCGCAAAGGCAAGCCGCGCAGCAACGTTCCGGCGATGGCCCCTTCAAAAAGCCACAGGATAAAGAAAGCGACGATGGGTGAAATATCAAACATGCCGAGCGGCGGGATCATCCGCCGCAGCGGGACGAGCAGCGGATCTGTCGCGCGTACAAGAAAGCGCATCATGGGATTGAACTCACTGACCATGCCCCACGAGAAGATGATGCGGATGAAGATCAGTAGCTCATAGAACGCAAGCAAACCATAGAGCACATAACCGAGGAGAGGCACAAACTGGCTTCCCTGTGCGCTGCGAAGAACACCTGCCGCTGTGTTCAAAACGCTCGCGGCAAGCGACAAAGCAAACCAGCCCAGCAGAATTGCGAGCAGAATCGTGACAAGCGGCGCGACGTTAGGACCGAAGCCGAAGTTTGCAATGGCGCGCCGCACGGGGCTGACAAACGGATCAGTTAAACTCCGTACCATCAACACGGGCCGACTAAACGGGTTAACATCCGCATAGTTCAATGCCAATCGAACAAGCATCAATGCGATGACAACAACGATCACCGCGGTCACAACGTACCAAGTCAGAATAAAAAGAGATTCGATAACAAACATAGGTTTAACTTTAAATCCTTTAAGTCAATGTGCGAATTAGGTCACCACCGCGCGTTGTCCGAACAAAGCCGTTCCGATGCGCACCATCGTCGCTCCTTCTTCGATGGCCGCTTCATAGTCATGGCTCATGCCCATCGAAAGCTCACCACGGCCGTCGCCAAAATATCCCTGTGAACCGAGTTGATCGCGCAAAGATCGAAGGCGACGGAAGAAGGGGCGCACCTGCTCTACGTCTTCCAGAAAAGGCGGGATCGTCATTAACCCCATCAAGCGTAGATGCTCGCACGCGGCGACTTCCTCGACAAGCTTCGATAACTCACCCTCGCTTATGCCCGACTTTGCTTCTTCGCCCGCGAGGTTCACCTGAACAAGAACGGGCAAACGTTCGCGGTTCTCTTCCACGCATAAGCGATCGAGACGCTGTGCGAGCGCCGCTGAATCCAGCGTATGAATCAAGTCGAAGAGGTTAACTGCGCGACGCGCTTTGTTTGCTTGAAGATTGCCGATCAAATGCCAGCGTGCTATTGTGCGCCTTAGCTCGGCGATCTTCTGCTCTGCTTCCTGGACCCGATTCTCGCCTAAGTCGCTCAACCCAGCTTCAATCGCTTGCTGTAGGACACACGGCGGGTGCGTCTTGCTCACCGCGATCAGCGTGATCTGTTCAACAGCACGCTTGCTCCGCTCGGCGCTTGCTTGAATGCGCTGACGAACATCGGCGACTCGCGCGCGCAACCTCTCAGAGTTCAGCGTTATTTCCAGCATCTGCTTTAAAAGTCGAATGTTTAAGCGAAAACCGCCGGTCAGAACTATAACAAGCGCGCGCTCCGGCCTGCAACCGTACCATCAGCGATTGATGGCAGGCTCCATCTACTTCCCTATTGCGCTGTATACCGATATGGTTTCGGAAGCACTACCTTTTCGTGCAGAGCGCCACTCCTCTCTCAGCAATACATTACCCATACCCTTTGTTTAACTCTGTAAAACGCGCGGCATGGGGATTGTCTTCCGCAACGCATGGTCAAAGCCCCATCGCTTTGACGACATCACTAATTGATCCGGAGGCGCACCGCACCCAAGCGGATCTGTGCTTCTTCTCATTGATTTTGGAGGTTTTCTAAATGGTTAAGTTCAATACAAAACGCTCGACTTTGCTGGGCACTATTTTCACGCTGGCTATTGCTTTAACGTTGTCAACGTTGGCACTTGCCGGTTCGCATCAAGGCCGTGGTCAGGGTCGTGACAAGAAGAGTGAAAAATTCGTCAACGGCCACGATGCGCGGGATGGACGCTTAGACAAACGCGGCAAGAAACACAAGCATGATCGTAATAATCGCGATGATAGGGACGACGAACGCAGAGAGCATCGTCGCGATGATCGTGACCGTGATCGCGACAATGACGGCATCAACGACAGCACAGAGATTCGACGTCAAGCTGTGAGCGTCGGCTACCAGGAAGGTTATCGCGTTGGTCAAAAGGATCGCGCTGATAATCGAACTTCCGACTCTAACGACTCCAGTGTTTACAGAGATGCTGATATTGGTTATCGCGACAGCTATGGTAATCGTGAGTTGTACCAACGCAGTTTCCGTGAAGGGTTTCGTCAAGGGTATAACGACGGTTACCGAAACAGAACCCAGAGCGGTCGCTACGGTCGTGTCGGGGACATCCTCGGCGACATTTTTAATCGTCCATAACTGTCCATAATGTAGATAGCGAGTCGCTTGACACCATAACCTGCGCGTTCGTATCATCCCTCTCGCTTCCTTAGCGGATGTGGCGAAATTGGCAGACGCGCAGGTCTCAGAAGCCTGTGGTGGTGACACCTTGGAGGTTCAAGTCCTCTCATCCGCATAAAGCAATAAGGGCGAGCTTAATCGTAAAGCTCGCCCTTATTGCTTTGTGAGCTTGGTTCAGTCGGGCTTCCCTTTTAGTTCACTGTCTCAGAATCGTTGGAGAGCGCCATCGCTTCGCGGGCCTCAACAACTACTAGCGGCTGTTCGTCGAAGAGCGTCGAATCGACAAGGGTCTGTACCCAGTATTGGCCTGGCTGCTGAAAGACGGCGTTGACAAAGAAGCTCACGTTATCGGCGAAGCCGCCCGCCGCAACTTCAAACTGCGTTGGCTGCGAAACAACCACGGGTTGCTGGCGGTCCGGCGATAAGATGCGCACCTCCGAAAGGTACGCACCTTCGCCGCGCCAGTGGTTGACAATGGCAATCTTAATCAGCGAAATGGGCAACTGCTGCACCATGATGTTCTGGAACACACCCATCAACGACAGCTTGTTGCCGACCTCCAAACGCACGTCGTCGCAAAAGATTGTATATATAAGTTCGAGTTTACCTGTGCCCTTCTCTGTATTCATCTCGCGAATCTCCAATCCGGTTTCCAAGTTTCCCGCTTGAACAATTTCAAATCATCGCTGTCTGACCCAGCATATTCTGGAACGCGGCTTCGTCCAAAACTTCAACACCAAGCTCCGTCGCACGATCCAACTTCGATCCGGCATCCTCGCCCGCAACAATGTAATCGGTCTTCTTGCTGACTGAAGATGCGACGCGTCCGCCGCGCGCTTCGATCAACCCGCGCGCCTCATCACGCGTGAGACTTGCGAGTTTGCCGGTCAGAACAAACTGTTTCCCCGCGAACCTTTCGTCATTCTCTGAACTGTTCGCACCGCTTGCGCCCTCCTGGGTCAACTCGATTCGCACACCGGCCGCGCGCAGGCGGTCGCACAGAGCACGATTGCCTTCGTCAGCAAACCAATCGTGAACGCTCTCGGCAACCGTCAAGCCGATCTCGTGAATAGCATCGAGTTCTTCGACGCTTGCCCCTGCCAGCCGTTCAAGCGAACGGAAATGTCGAGCGAGGATGCCCGCGGTTCGTTCGCCGACATGACGCAAACCCAGGCCGAAGATAAGGTGCGGAAGATCGCGCTCCTTGCTCGCTTCAATTTGTCCGAGCAAGTTGGCCGCAGACTTTTCCGCTCGCCGTTCAAGATTTGCAATCTCTTCCAAACCGAGTTTGTAAAGATCGCCGACATCGTGAACCAATTTCCGTTCGATCAATTGTTCAGCGAGCGCCTCTCCTAAGCCTTCGATGCGCATCGCGCGGCGTGATGCGTAATGGAGCAGCCTGGCTTTGAGTTGCGCCGGGCAATCGGCAGCGACACAGCGTGCGACGGCTTCACCCTCGGGTCGCGAAACGAGGCCGTTGCATACCGGACAACGCTTCGGCATCCGAAAAGGTTTCTCCGCTCCGGTGCGTTTTGATTCGATTACTTTAATAACTTTCGGAATGATCTCGCCGCTTTTTTCAATCAATACCCAATCGCCGACGCGCACGCCAAGCCGTTTGATCTCGTCTGCATTGTGAAGCGTCGCGCGCGCGACGATTGTGCCCGCAACCTGCACCGGCGTGAGATTCGCAACCGGAGTGAGCGCGCCGGTGCGCCCAACTTGGACAACGATTGATTCAACCTGCGTTGTCACCTGGCGGGCCGGATACTTGTAAGCGATGGCCCAGCGCGGCGCTTTGGCCGTCGAGCCAAATTCTTCTTGGAGCGCAGTCGAATTCACTTTCACCACAACGCCGTCGATCTCGTAACCAAGCTCGTCGCGCGTCTGCTCCATGCGATTGCAGAAGGCAATCACTTCATCAATGGAACTGCACACGGCGTGATGTTCATTCACGCGAAGTCCCGCTTCCGCGAGCCACCGCAACGTTTCCTCATGCGTGGCGAAGGGTTTGCGCCACTCCGCGAGCAGATCGTAAGCGAAAAAGTCGAGCTTGCGTGCGGCAACGATGCGCGGATCGAGTTGACGAAGTGTTCCTGCTGCGGCGTTGCGTGGGTTGGCGAAACGTGGTGCGCCCTGTTCTTCGCGCTCCTGATTAATGCGCTCGAACTCGCGACGGGAGAGGTAAGCTTCGCCGCGAACTTCCACATCCGAGAGTTTACTTTGGTTCTTCAGACGCAGCGGGATGCTGCGGATCGTGCGCACGTTCGGTGAAACGTCTTCGCCACGCACTCCATCGCCGCGCGTCACGCCGCGCACGAGAAGATTGTTCTCATAGTGCAGACTCAGCGAAAGCCCGTCGATCTTCAGTTCAGCAACATATTCGAGGGAGCGCCCGTCGGCGAGCTTTCGGCAGCGTTCATCAAAGGCACGCAGGTCATCGATGTTGTAGCTATTATCAAGCGAGATCATCGGGCGACGATGCAGGTATTCGGGAAAGCCTGTGGCAGGACGCCCGCCAACGCGCTGCGTCGGACTATCGAGCGTGCGAAACTCTATGTGCTCATCTTCAAGCTTTTGGAGGCGCGTTATCAGGGCATCATATTCGGCGTCAGAGATTTCCGGATTGTCGTACACATAGTAAAGCTCTTCATGATGACGTACCTCATCACGAAGACGCTTAATCTCTTGCTCAATGCTTGGCTGACCGACTGACACTTTTTCTGATACTTTTTGCATCACCACTTAAAATTCTAGTCGCGAATGTTTGTGGCTGGATTTCTGGTTCGCATCATAGCCAACGCACGCTTACGTCAGCAACCGCACTAAATCGAAGCATGCAACAATGGTACACATTCAAGTCTCATCACAGCTCATGCCCGCCCAGTCTACCAATCTTGTGAGGTCTGAATTAGCGGCAAAGCTAACGTGGTTTGTTGCTCAAATGAATTTGGGAATTTTCTTATAACGGGATTCTGCTTTGCTTGACTTAAAAGCAAGAAGCGGCAATCGCTTCTTCGGTATAAAGCAGGTAGCGCGGATGTGCTGGATCGCGTTCGAAGCTGGCGCAGACTAGCCCGGCGGCGAACGCGCTCTGAAAATCTTCACGCACGCGCAGTTGCTCGCGCTTGGCTGCCTGCGCGTCTTCGCGAACAAGCGCGCTCCACATCGAAGGGATTTCAACCTCGGCGACCGGATCAGCAGCGACCTTCACCGAATCTCCGCGCGCAAGCATCTCTACTCTCCCGGCACGCAAGTTCCATTCAGCGAACAAGCGGTCGCTGTCAATGCCGGACTTCTCGCTTCCTTGGCTCGCGTTCTCAGGCGACGCGTGATAGTCGGTACCGTAAAAATTTACAGCATATGAGCGCACAACGACGCCCAGTCGATTGAGGTTGAAATGAGCGTTGCGCGCCTGCACCGGGTCCCAGGTCCACTTGATAAACCCTCGTTTTTCATCGAGCGCACGCCGGCGCTGCGCCCATTTAAGACGAGCGCCAACACCTCTGTTCTGATACTGCGAGGCCACTGCCATCATGTGCGAGTAACCGATAATTTCATCGCCGCGCAGGGCCGCCAAATGATGCACAAAACCGACAAGCTCATCACCGACAAACGCGCCGAGCGTCCATCCGCCCACCTGTCGTGAAACTATGAGGTGGCGGCGCGGCGAGATTTCCATATCAGGAAGATTAAAGGCTTCGCGCTGCAAACGCGTACAACCGTCAAAATCTTCGATAGTTGTACATTCGCGCACAATAATCCCCGGTGAGTTAGCTCTTTCCTCAAGCGGCCAAGTGAGACTCGACATCAAATAAACTTGCTTCTCCTTAAGTTACTGTTGTTTCGCGGATTTTTGAATGAGCGGGCGTGACCATCCTAGCCACGCCCGACGACTTGCCGTTAGATTATAGGGTGTCAAAATCCATATCTACGGAGGTCGTATGCCGCAGTTTACCATGCTCTTTGAACCTTTCAGCAGCGTCTTTACTGCCCCGAGTTTCCTTCACTTTCAGGCTTTGATCTTGAGTCTGTGGGCTTTGCCTCTCGTCACCAGCGGGCCACTGAGTTTGTCGCGTATCTGGCTTCAATCTCGCACCTCCGCGCATTGGGACGCCCTGCTGCGGTTTGTTCGTTCCTACGCTTGGGAAGTGGACGAGCTGGCGAGAGTTCTGACGCTCTTTGTTCTGGCGCAGGTCAAACATCGGCTGCCGAGAGACAGTTCCGGTCGCCGCATCCTGCTCATCGGCGTGGATGAAACCGGTGATGATCATCACACAGCGCGGCACATGTTCGGTGTCAGCAAACACTACAACTCAAGCGCTAAGGCGGGGCAGAGCAAATATCGCATCGGTCATTGTTGGGTGACGCTCTCAATTTTGATCGATGTTCATGCGGAGTACGTGCGCAGCCTTGCCATCAACATTGCGCTTTACATCGCCAAAAAGAGTTGCCAGGCTGAAGCATACAAATCGAAGCGCGAGTTAGCCACAGAGATGTTGGACAAGCTCTGTCAGTGGGTGGGTCAGGACTATCAAATCGCTGTTGTTGGCGACCGCTATTATGCGTGTCGGGAGTGGATCGCCGAACAAAGAAGCAAGCAGCGGCGGGTGGTCACGCGCCTTCGTGCTGATGCCAACTTGTACGAACTCGCGGCTGAGCCAAAGAAGAAAAAGCGCGGACGAAAGAGAATCTACGGGACGAAGATTTCGCTCAAGCACCGCGCGCGCTTTGCACACAAGTTCGAGCCGGAGTGTGATGTGCAAGTTTATGGGCGAATGCATCGCGTGAGGCTCAGAAAGATAGTGTGTCGGTGGCGCGGACTCACAGACCCCGTCTCGGTCGTGATCGTGACAGGCATCGGCAAAAAGCCCTTCTACTTGCTCGACACCGACACGGAAGCCAGCGCCGAGCAGACTTTGTACTTCTACGCGGCACGCCACGCAGTCGAGCAAGGATACGAAGACCTCAAATGCGATGGCGGCTTGGGCCAGTATCGCGGCCGCACCGAGTTGGGAGTCCGTCGCTTTGCGCTGCTGACCGTAGCGGCGCACACCTTGCTGCGGCTGATCGAACTGGTGCCGGAACTGCGCCGCCACTTGCCACAGGCGGCAGAGCCGTGGCGCAAACCAAAGTCGCACATGACGATGGGCCAAATCAGGTTAGCGTTGAACAAAGTGCTGCTTGCTGAGTATGCGCGGACAGGGAATTTCTTCAAGGTCGGCAAGCAGGTTGAAGATGAAGAAAATTGTCAAAGAACTGAAACGGTCTTGAAAAAGGCTGCATAACCTTAAATTTTTAGCGAAACAACAGTTATAAAAGGAAGCTTCAAGTATTCGTATCTTCTACATACGCTGATCTCACTGAAGAGCGACAAGCCGCGGTCCAGGCGATTCTGACGGCAGGACATATCCCGGCTGGGATGGAGTTGTTTGCCGCCGGCGATGAATCACAGATGGATGTGATAAAGCGCTGGATAGATGAATCTGATGTCTTCCTGCTGATACTAGGTGGGCGTTACGGGAGCATCGAACCTAAGAGTCAAAAGAGCTACATCCATTTGGAATATGAGTATGCCGTTGAACAAGGCAAGCCCCTATTCGCCGTCGTGATAGCGAATGACCATATCGATGAGAGGGTAAAAAAGTTTGGCACGAAAGTTATTGAGACAGAGCATTCTCAAAAGCTAAAGGAGTTCCGAACGTTGGTTCTAACCAAAATGAGTAAGTTTTGGCATGACCCTCGTGACATCAAACTTGCCGTTCTTGAAACTATGTCAGAACTCAGCCGCCGTAGCGAGCTATATGACTGGCACACCAAGATATGGATTTTGA
>JACCTF010000010.1 GCA_013812565.1 Pyrinomonadaceae bacterium
GGTGCATAGCGTTCATCGAGGGGACATTTCTAAAGAGCTTTGCAGGGGCCATTTCTATCGAGTCATGACAGGCGCGAACTGTAACCTTGACAGCATATGCTCTTCGAGTTAGCATGCATCGCGGAACGGTGCCAAACGCCGTTGAATTGTCCGAACATTCCTCACTGTTAACAATTCATCTCAAGTTCGAAAGCCTCCTCATTCTTCTTGCAATCTCCTAACCGCTAGGTCTTTAGAAAATGTCAGCCAAACTCGGCGAGTTTCTTGTTCGCGAAAATTACCTGAGTCATCAGCAACTGCGCGAGGCGCTTGACTACCAACGCGAGCACGGTGGTCGTCTGAGCTATAACCTGGTCAAGCTCGGCCTTGTCTCCGACGACATGATTACGGCTGTGCTCTCGCAGCAGTACAACGTTCCTTCGGTCAACCTTGATCTGTTCGACATTGATCCAGGGGTAACTAAGCTTATTCCGCGCGAGGTGGCGGAGAAGCACTCGGTGCTGCCGCTGACGCGGGTCGGCGCGACGCTAACGCTGGCAATGGTTGATCCCACAAACGTCTTTGCAATGGACGACATAAAGTTTATGACGGGCCTTAACATCGAACCCGTCGTCGTTTCTGAGGCAAGCGTGCGTGAAGCTATCAACAAATATTATGGCGGAGGGTCGCGCGAGATGGAGTTGGCGAGTGTGTCCGACGCGGTTGATGATTACAACAGTGTAAGCAGCAACGGGACTAAGGCATTTGGCAAATCCGATCATGTTTCGCTTGATCAACTAGACTTCGATGAACAAGTGGCTGACGGGGTCGAGGTCGTTGAGGATGACGAGGAGATAGACCTGTCAAGCCTCGCGCGCATGAGCGAGGATGCACCCGTCGTCCGTCTCGTTAACGTATTGCTGGTTGATGCCCTCCAGCGCGGTGCTTCTGATATTCACATCGAGCCATATGAAAAAGAGATGCGCATTCGCTTTCGCATCGACGGCGTGCTCTACGACGTGATGCACCCACCTCTGCGAATGCGCGATGCGCTGATTTCGCGCATCAAGATTATGTCGAAGCTCGACATCTCGGAGAAGCGTCTGCCGCAAGATGGCCGCATCAAAATCAAGCTCAAAGCTGATGGGCGCGCGCGCGAACTCGATTTTCGCGTCTCCACCCTGCCGACGCTCTTTGGTGAAAAAGTCGTGTTGCGTCTGCTCGATAAAGAGCGCTTGATGCTTGACATGACCAAGCTCGGTTTCGAGCAGGAGTCGCTCACGCTGTTTCAGCGTAACATCATTAAGCCTTACGGCATGGTGCTGGTCACTGGCCCAACTGGTTCCGGGAAAACCAACACGCTCTACTCGGCCCTACAATCTTTGAACACTCCTGAAACCAACATCATGACTGCGGAAGATCCCGTGGAGTTCAACCTGCTAGGCATCAATCAAGTGCAGGTTCGCGAGCAGATCGGGTTGAACTTTGCTGCGGCGCTGCGTTCATTCCTTCGTCAAGATCCGAACATCGTTCTGGTCGGCGAAATCCGCGACTTCGAGACCGCTGAGATTGCCATCAAAGCCGCCCTGACCGGCCACCTTGTGCTCTCCACCCTGCACACCAACGACGCGCCTTCGACGATTTCGCGTTTGATGAACATGGGTATTGAGCCGTTCCTGGTTGCCACGTCGGTTAACCTCATTCAAGCGCAACGCTTGATCCGGCGTATCTGCGAGGAATGCAAAGTTGAGCAGTCTGCTCCTCCGGAAGCTTTGGTCGAAATTGGATTCACGATGGATGAAGCGCAGACGCTCAAGACTTACCGCGGGGCGGGTTGCCAGAAGTGCCTCGGGACCGGCTATAAGGGGCGCATCGGTCTCTATGAAGTGATGGAGGTTACGGATGAGCTTCGCGAACTGATTCTGATCGGAGCATCGGGTTTGGAACTGCGTAAGCGGGCGGTTGAAAGTGGGATGATTACTCTGCGAGCGTCAGGACTGTACAAGATTAGAAATGGCACAACGACCGTTGAGGAAGTTGTCCGTGAAACTGTGGCTTAAAGAAATTGGGAGGGGCTCATTTATGTTGCGCACTCTACTTCTATCGTTGCTGATGATGTTGTTATTGACATCATTGTTTCCGCTCAGCGATTGGGCGTCAGGCAGCACACTGGCGTACTGGAACAAGCGTCTCGCACATATGCATTCAGGACGTGACCGCGCACATTACGGCCACCGCCATTCGCGTGCGTGGTGGCATCGTCGGCGCGCGAGGCAACGTCGCGTGCGTGCGTTGGCGGCGCTTCGACGTAGCCGCGCGGCAGCAGCTCATTCCGAGGCTCTCGCCGCTTCCGGCAGCAGCTCGTCCGCTATTTCAAATCCCTACCGGGCCGGCGGCATCGTGCGCGACCAGCGCAGTTTATTCAACTTTGTGTTGCCCGCACGCTGGAGCAGCCAACCGGCGACTCATTCCGGCGAAATGAGATTTCATGTTCTAACATCAGACGGGCAGCCCGCCGGTACAGCCGTGCTCACACCAATCTTCGCTTCCAGTGCATCGTCAAACGATTTGTCGTCGGTTCCGAGCGCGCGCCTGAAGACGCTTGGCGGCGTGCCCTTTTCGCAGTTGCGTCGCACTGTGATCGACCGGATGATCGCCGAGGGCGGCTGGGTAACAAACGATATGGAACGCGAGATCGGCGGGCATCGCGTCTATATAGTGCTGGCGCACGTCGCCGCGAGCAGCAACACCGGCAGGCAGCTGCCATCTCAACCAGGTCCAATCGCGTCCCGCACTTTTTATTTCACTGAAGTTCATGGACGCATCTACAGCCTTGCCACTAATGCTCCACTTGAGATCTCCCCTATGCTCGCAACCGAATCCGAACAGGTTGTGGCTTCACTCCACGCGGCCAACGAAATAAAGGATGAAGTAGGAAGGATGAAGTAGGAATAAGAAGCAGACGGCTTTGCTGTTTTACTTCATCCTTCTGCCTTCATTCTTCATCATTGTTTGTCATCCTTCCGCCTTCTATTCTGACTCCTGCATTCTTTTTCATTTGAGGAAACACCAATGTCAGCCAACGACCCGACAACCGGACAGATTTCCCTTTCAGATTTGTTAAAAAGACTTATTGAGCTTCAGGGATCAGACCTTCATCTCACGACCAACACGTCGCCGCAGGTTCGCGTTAACGGTCATCTTCAATCCGTCGAGGGCCAGCGCGTGCTCTCCGCCGCCGACACCAAGCAACTCGCCTACAGCGTTTTGACAGATGCTCAGAAACATCGCTTCGAAGAAGCGCTGGAACTCGATTTCTCTTTCGGCGTTAAAGGGCTCTCGCGCTTTCGCGCCAACCTGTTCAACCAACGCGGCGCGGTGGGCGCGGTGTTTCGCGCCATTCCATATGAGATTAAATCATTTGAGAATTTAGGACTGCCGCCCGTCGTTAGCCAGCTTTGCGACCGTCCGCGCGGCTTGATCCTGGTAACTGGCCCGACGGGTTCGGGCAAATCGAGCACCTTGGCGGCAATGATTGATAAGATCAACCGCGAGCGGCACGACCACATTTTGACGATTGAAGACCCGATTGAATTTCTCCACAACCACAAATCTTGCCTTGTCAACCAACGTGAAGTTGGCACTGATACGCAGGGTTTCTCTCAGGCGCTGCGCACGGCGCTTCGCCAAGACCCGGACGTGGTGCTCGTTGGCGAGATGCGCGATCTTGAAACCATCGAGTCGGCCATGAGGATCGCCGAGACAGGTCACTTAACTTTCGCCACGCTGCACACAAACTCCGCCGCCTCGACGATCAACCGTATCATCGACGTTTTCCCTTCAGAGCAGCAATCGCAGATTCGCGCGCAACTTTCCCTTGTCCTGGAAGGAATTCTTTGCCAAGCGCTGTTGCCGCGCGCCGATGGGAGCGGGCGTGCGATGGCGCTCGAAGTTCTGATCCCGAACAGCGCGATCCGTAACTTGATACGCGAAGACAAAGTTCATCAAATCTACTCGATGATGCAGACCGGCCAGGACAAGTACGGCATGCAGACCTTCAACCAATCGCTCGCCACGCTCTACCATAAGCGTCTGATCTCGAAGGAGGCGGCCATCCAACGCTCGTCAAACACCGACGAGTTGAACGATCTAATGGAGCGCGGCGTCGGACTCAACTCCCCGGGCGGAGTTCCCGGAGCGAAAT
>JACCTF010000022.1 GCA_013812565.1 Pyrinomonadaceae bacterium
TAGGGAGAACCTCAAAGGCTTTCTTTATGTTACCCGAACAAAGCGCGTACTGGAAATGGTGAAGAATGAGTCGCACCCGAAAGTTTACTCAAAGGACCGGCAGGAAACGCCGATCCCTATGCGATGCGCATTTTCCAGTTCGCTTTGAAGCTGAGTTTCTAACATTCAGGAAGTGATGGCCGAGTCAAAGTTAACCGCTGTAATTCTTTCAAGCATGCGCTCGACGTACTTTGCGATGATGTCGGCCTCAAGGTTTACAGGATCACCCGGACGTAGCGCGGAAAGGTTCGTCACCTGCCATGTCTTTGGAATCACCGCGATCTCAAAATAATCATTCGTCAATCCGGCCACGGTGAGGCTGATGCCTTCGACCGCGACCGAACCTTTGAAGACAAGGTAGTGCCTCATCTCCGGCGGATAAGCGATGCGCACCGTCCACGATCCGCCGTGGTCGGTGGCGCTGATAAAGTTGCCGCGCGCGTCCGTATGCCCTTGCACGATATGACCGCCAAGCCTGGTCGCGGGCGTCGCGGCACGCTCAAGATTAACGGGTGAGCCGGGGCCGAGACTGCCGAGCGTCGAACGCCGCAACGTCTCGCCCGAGCAATCGGCGGCGAACGATCCCGCACACACATCAAGCGCCGTCAGGCACACGCCGTTGACCGCGATGGAATCGCCCTCGCGCGCGTCTTCCATTACCGTGCGTGCCTGGATGCGGATTCGCGCTCCTTCGCCGCGTGGCTCAACGCTTTCGACATGACCGAGTTCTTCGACGATACCTGTGAACATAAAACATTAACGTCCGTACCAACGAATAAAGTAGAGAAAGAGATAAGCAAGAAGGCCGATAGACGGAAAGGCAAGACTGAAAACCACTGTCCACATAGCTTCGCGCTTGAACCAAGACCTCGCAAATTTTGGGGAATGAATGTTCACCCTCAACTTACTTCCTTCATTTGCCGCTCGCGCACGACTGCCACCATCCGCTCGAAGACTTCTTCAATGGAAAGCTCTGTGGAATCAATAACGACGGCATCTTCGGCGATGGCGAGAGGTGAATCAGCGCGCGTCGAGTCGCGTTCATCGCGCGCGTTGATGTCGGCAAAAGTTGCTTCAAACGAGACATCGTTTGTTCGCGCCCGATCTTCATCATATCTTCGATGCGCACGTTGTTCGGGCGTCGCAGTCAAAAAGAATTTGATGTCGGCATCTGGAAACACCACGGTTCCGATGTCGCGTCCATCAAGCACGACGCTGCCGCGCGTGCCCATCTCGCGTTGGTGATACACCAGTTCGCGGCGCACTTCAGGAATCGTCGAGATCACAGATGCCGCGCGGCCGATCTCCGCGGTGCGAATCGCCACCGTTATATCGCGTCCATTTAGTTTCACTTGCAACGAGTTGGGATCGCCCGCCAGATCAACACGCGCGTGCTTTGCCACACCCGTCACCGCCCGTTGATCCGTCAGACTTATACCTTGCTCGATCACGGCAAGCGCGACGGCTCGGTACATCGCGCCGGTGTCAATGTAGAGCAGACCCACTTCGTGCGCGAGCATCCGCCCGAGCGTCGACTTGCCTGCCCCCGAGGGTCCGTCAATAGCAATGATCATTCGTTCAAGTCGCAATCAGTGGGCAGAAAAGCATCTCTGCGTTTCGCTTATTGCTTTTCCGCTCTCTGCGTTCTGCCTTCTTCATCTGAGAATTTTATGTAATGCAGCGAGCGCATAATCGATGTCGGCGCGCGTGACATCATAGTGCGTCACCATGCGGATCGACGCACCGAAACCGAAAGCAAGCACTCCCTCCGCCTGCAACCTGTGACAGATCTCATTGGCCGTGCGCTTCGTTCCAGAAACATCAAACAGGACAATGTTTGTGGCAACTCGCTCCGGGTCAATCTTGATGCCGTCGATGCTTGCCAACTCCTCCGCCAAATGACGGGCGTTTGCATGATCTTCATGAAGGCGACGGGGCGAATCTTCAAGCGCGACGAGTGCGGCAGCGGCAAGCACGCCCACTTGGTGCATCCCGCCGCCCAAGAGTTTACGCCAACGTCGCGCCTCGTCAATGAAGGCGTCTGTGCCGAGCAGCATCGAGCCGATAGGTGCTCCCAGTCCCTTCGATAAACAGAACATCACGGAATCAACCGGGCGCACCAGCGCTGCCACCGTTTCATTAAGTGCCGTGGCGGCGTTGAAGATGCGTGCCCCGTCTAGGTGAACCGCAAGATTCAACTTGTGTGCTCGGTCGCAAATCTCTTCCGTGCGTTCGCGGGAAAGCAGCGTGCCGCCCGCCAAGTTGTGCGAGTTTTCAAGCGCAATCAATTCGGTCGGCGCGACATAGTATGGCCCGCCCGCGTGAAGCGCCGCTTCAATCTCCGGCCATGTGAGTATGCCTGTGCCGTCATGACTATGCACAGGACGCGCGAGCACGCCTGAGATGGCAGACATCGCTGCCATCTCGTAGTTGTAAATGTGGCCGCGTTCTTCGATCACCACCTCGGAGCCGGGGCGCGTGTGAAGCTTAACAGCGATCTGATTGCCCATCGACCCGGAGGGAACGAAGAGCGCCGCTTCCTTATCGAAAATCTCCGCCGCACGCTCCTGCAAACGATTAACGGTCGGGTCTTCACCGTACACGTCTTCGCCCACTTCGGCCTCGGCCATCGCGCGACGCATCCGAGGCGTCGGCTTCGTCACAGTGTCGCTACGTAGATCAATCATAGAAGCAGAGGTCGGAGTCAGATGTCAGTAAAGGCAAGGATTTAGTTTCCACCGGCCTCTGATTCTCTGATTTCTGACCTTTGTTATAGAAATGCTGCAAACACTTCATTAGAGAGTAATGCGCCGGAGCGCGTTAGCTTCATTACGTCGCCGCGCAGTTCAATCAATCCGGCTTCCGTGAAACGGGCGAGCGCGTCGGCGTGTTGGTCGCGCACATTTACATTAAACCGAGATCGGTAGTTGTTTAGATCAACTCCGCGCATAAGGCGTAGACCGAGGAAAAGCGCCTCGGCGCGCGCGTCTTGTCCATCGAGTTCAATAATCTCAACAACCGGGCTTTGCTTCGCTTCGAGAAGTTGAACATAGCGCGCGGTGTCGCGTTCGTTGGCCCAGCGCAGACTCTCTCCGTCATAGGAATGTGCCGAGCAGCCGAAGCCATAGAAAGGCGCGCCCGTCCAATACTTTGTGTTGTGACGCGATTCATAACCGGGCAAACAGAAGTTGGAAATCTCGTAATGCTCGTAGCCAACCGCTTCCGTTCGTTCGAGCATCGAGCGGTACATCTCCCCGGCCATATCCTCATCAAGCGGCGGCCACATGCCGCGCTTCAGTTGTTCGGCAAGCGGCGTTCCCTCATGCACTTCTAACAGGTAAAGCGAAAGGTGCGTCGGGCGCAAGGTGAGAGCCTGCGTGAGATTTCGAGACCACGCGTCGAGGGTTTGCGCGGGCAAGCCAGCGATAAGATCGAAGCTGACATTATCGAACCCGGCGGTGCGCAAATCGGCGAGCGTGCGCCGGGCATCTTCGGCGGTGTGTGTGCGACCCAGGCGGCGAAGTTCGCGGTCGTCGAAGGTCTGCGCGCCAAAACTGGCGCGGTTGATTCCCAGACGACGGAACTCTTGCAAAGCAGGTAGGGTCACCGTGCCCGGATTCATCTCCATCGTCACTTCTGAATCTGCGGCAACGCGAAACCGTGCACGCACGGCGTCAAGCAGATAAGCAATCTGTGCGGGTGTCAGCAAGGAGGGAGTGCCGCCGCCGAAGAAGATGGTGTCAACCTCAAACGCTGCTTCAAGCGTACGAAGGTTCTGCGCCTTTCCGAATGCACGAATCTCCTCGGCCACAACTTGAACGTAGCGCTCGGCTGAAGCGTCGTCGTATGCTCCGGTAGCAAAATCGCAGTAGGAACAGCGTGAGCGGCAGAACGGGATGTGTATGTAGATGCCAGATTGGTCCATTGCAGAAGCCGGATTATAGCATGCCAATCTTTGATCCTTCCTTTGATACGCTAGTGCAGTTAAACGCCGCTCCCTAGAGCATCATAAAAGTCAGCACAATTTGTATATTGACAGACAAACTCGAAGGTACGAGTAATCTCTTGACACATTCCAGATGCAGACTGTGCACCTGTTGTAATCAACAAATCAACTAATTTAGGAGGCAACAGATGTCGAGCGAAAAGGATAGAGATAGTGCGAGCGGGATCAGCGGCGGCTTCAGCGGCACCAAGCCGACCGGGCCGATGACCGGGGACGATATTGGCACTGCGGTTGATACCGGCGGCTATAGCGGTAGCACATCCGGCGACGTTGAAGGCAGCGGCGGCCTTGCCGGTACGACGAGTGGCGGCGGGACGAGCGGGACACCAAGCGATGACCCTGAGGCGATGGATGATAATCGCTAAGCTTCAGGACGGCCCATTAACGGAAGCGCACTGTGATCTTTCCGAATCGCAGTGCGCTTCCTGAAGTTT
>JACCTF010000033.1 GCA_013812565.1 Pyrinomonadaceae bacterium
CGCGGATGGCTCGTATCTTTAATACCTACGGCCCCAGGATGTTGGAACACGATGGACGCGTTGTGTCGAACTTTATTGTGCAGGCACTGCGCGGCGAGGAGTTAACAATCTATGGCGCAGGCGAGCAGACGCGCTCGTTCTGTTTCGTGGATGATTTAGTGGACGGGTTAATGCGGTTGATGAATGCCGATAATCTGCACGATCCTGTGAACTTGGGTAATCCAAATGAGTTTACGATTCGCGAACTGGCCGAGGAGGTTTCGCGAATGTGCGGAAGCCAAACCGGCATCAAGTTTTGTCCTCTGCCGCAAGATGACCCGCGACAACGCCAACCCGACATTACGCGGGCCCAGCAGTTGCTCGGTTGGCAGCCCACTATCCCGCTTCAAGAAGGCTTGAAGCGAACAGTTGCATACTTTGCTGAACGTATTAAACGAGCGTGAACAGAATTGAAGTAAAAGCACGTTAGGTTTTAAGTGTCGATGGATTGCATATGTTTCGAGCCTCACGCACACCACCCACTACGTTGCCGGAGCTATGCTGTGCAGCTCTCGGCAAACACGCGAAAGCGGACGCGCTTAATCACAAGCGTGGAGGCGTGTGGCTGCATCTCTCGGCTGATATTTTCATGCAGCGCGTGCGTCATGTCGCTTTGGGACTTGCCGACTTGGGCGTCGAAAAAGGCGACCGCATAGCGCTGCTCTCAGAGAATCGACCCGAATGGTCAATCGTTGATTTAGCAATCCTCAGCCTTGGGGCGGTCAACGTTCCCATCTATACAACGCAAGCCGTCGAGCAGGTGCGTTTCATTCTTGAAGATTCAGGAGCGCGTTTGATCTTCGTTTCGGGGCGAAAAGTCTATCGCCATGCGCGAAACGGGATCGAGACTGCACCCCAACTCACAAACATTATCTTCTTCGACGAAGAAGCAGCGGAAGGTGTTCATCAAGCGATGACGCTGCAAGCTCTCGAACGGCGCGGCGCCGAGCGCGAGCGATGTGGAATGGAAGATTACAAACGCTTGGTGAGCACGGTGCGTGAAGATGATTTGGCGACAATCATTTACACCTCCGGCACGACGGGTGAACCGAAGGGCGTGATGCTGACACACGGCAACTTCGTCTCCAATGTTATTGCCATCTCAGATTCGCTTCCCATTTCATCCACGGACGTTGCGTTGTCGGTTCTGCCGCTCTCACACATCTTCGAGCGGACGGTCTTCTATGTGTTTTGTTGGCGAGGCGTCTCCGTTTACTACGCGGCGTCCTTTGATCAGGTGGGGGAACACCTCAGGGAAGTTCGGCCGACAATTATGACAGCGGTGCCACGTCTTTTTGAAAAAGTTTATCACCGCATCGTTAAGCAGGGAACATCGGCAAGCGGCTTGAAACGAAGAGTGTTCTTGCGCGCTATGGATGTGGGAGGACGTTATACTGAACTGCAAAACAATCGTAGGTTTATTCCGCCGCTCCTTAGAATTCAATACCGAATCGCCGACCGGATGGTCTTCGCGAAGTGGCGCGCCGGCGTCGGCGGGCGTCTACGTTATTTCGTCTCAGGCGGCGCGCCGCTGTCCCCCGCGCTCTCTTACGCTTTTCTCGCCGCGGGAATTCCTATTTTGCAAGGGTATGGCATGACCGAGACGTGCATCGTGTCGGCTAACCGGCCGAAGGACAACTGTATCGGTTCAGTCGGATTGCCGTTCCCCGGCGTCGAGGTGACGCTTGCTCCCGATGGCGAGATTCTCGTGCGGGGTCCCGGCGTGATGCGTGGCTACTACAAAAGAGATGAAGATACGCGCGCGAGTTTCACCGATGACGGTTGGCTCCGCACCGGCGATGTCGGGCACTTAGACCGGCGCGGACATCTCTACATCACAGACCGGAAAAAAGAGCTCTTCAAGTTGTCCAACGGGAAATACGTCGCGCCGCAGATCATCGAAAGTTTAATCAAACAAAGCGGCTTGGTTAATCAAGTGGTCGTGGTCGGCGCTGGCCGCAAACACCCGGCGGCACTCGTCGTGCCCGATTGGGAAGGGCTTGCCGATGCCATGTCGAAGACCCGCTCGGCCGCGCTGCCCGCAAATCGCGCGGCATGGAGCCGCGACCCTTTAGCTATTAAGATTGTGCAAGGTGAGGTGGCTGCGCTGACGGCGAAACTGGCTGATTACGAGCGCGTGCGGCGCGTTGCGTTGCTGCCCGAGGAGTTGTCTATCGACAGCGGAGAGTTAACACCAACGCTGAAAGTGAAGCGGCGGATTGTAGATGAAAGGTACGGAGCACTGATAGATGAGCTGTATGCCGGTGTGACTGCCACACAAGATTGACGTAGGTGGGAGCAGCATTCACCCGACCAACATTAACAGCATCATCCGATTGTCTTCTTCCCAATGCTATCGGTGATCGAACATAAGCCGCTTGTAACCGGATGACTCATTGAGTAACCGGATAGAGGCGAAGCATCATGCTGGCTTCTCTCATTCTGTGAAGACACCTTTTTGCCTCAACCGATTTTGCTCGAATGATGCTGGCGCAGTTAATTCCGGTGCGGGAGATTTGGTGTCAACACTATTATTAGTCAATATAGGATGCTTTAGGCTTCTATCAATAGGCTTCACTGGTTCGCGGAAAGATGCTTCGAGGCTGCATAGCAAGTTGAACTTAATGATGAACCACAAAGCTGCCAAACCGTCTTTGGCACCGATCTTCTTACCTTCATCATACGTCCGCCCGTAGTAACTGATTGGCGTCTCGTAGATCGCACACTTCAGCTTCGCTACCTTCGCCGTCACCTCGATCTCAAAGCCAAAGCCGCGCGACGTGATGATCATGTTGCGGATGATCTCGCCGCGAAAAGCCTTGTAGCACGTCTCGACGTCCGTCATGTTGATGTTCGTTAACAGGTTCGACAGAAACGTCAATCCCTTATTGGCAAGATAGTGGTAGAAGTAAAGCACGCGCGAGGCTTTGCGCACCAGAAACCGCGACCCATACACGACATCGGCATAGCCATCAAGAATGGGTTGGATGACGCTGGAGATTTCGTCCGGATCGTACTCCAGATCAGCGTCCTGCACGATAACGATCTGGCCGCGAGTCAGCGCAAAGCCGGTCTTGAGGGCTTCGGTCTTGCCTGCATTCTGCTGGTGACGCTCGTAGCGCACCTGCGGGTGAAATTCAGCTAACTGGCGCGCGATATGTGGAGTGCGATCAGAGGAACAATCATCGACGATGATAATTTCGAGCAGGTGTGGTATGACCAGCACCCTCTGCACAATCGTTGCGAGCGTAGCTTCCTCGTTGTAAGCGGGTATAACGACCGAGAGGCAAGCACAGGTTTGGTTCTTATTTGTCATAGCTCACATTAACTTTGTCGCAGACATCCACCAAATTATAAAGGCTTGAAATATTTGGCGGGAGATATGTAAAAGCTTAAGCGTCTATTAGCGCCAGTTGCCCCCCGTCAATTGATGTATCTTTCTCATAGATTGCTATCCCTGTTCTCTGTCTGCCGCGAATACCGCTACCGAGTAACTCTTCAGCAAGAAGACGCAGATGATCAGGTATCTGCGTCTTCACATAAGCGACATCTGTCGGCGGGTGCCGCACAAGTAGTTGAAGTTCCGCGCCGCAGAAGTCGCACGCCGCAAGGTGCGCTGCTATCTGTTCGTGCTCTTCGGGCATGAGCTTGGTCTCGTGACAAAGAAGCAGCGTCTCGGCAGGAGGACACGTTATCTGCTTACAGAATCGGGCTGTGTTCAAAGAACACATAGTTTCTCTTCTCTCTTTTGAAGCGATTATCAAAGACGAACTTGGTTGACCAATGTGTTGAGGAATCGCTGCTCACGGAAGGCATAAAAACTTACCTGCCATTCAAACATATGAATGAAGCAACAAACATCCACCTATGCTTGTGTCACATTGTAGTCATTGAGTAAAAAACATCAATCGCCGGAGGTTTCCAAAAGCATGAAGGTTTTAACCACAAAGTTTTGGTTTAGTCAATCGGTCAAAAGTCGGACCATCTTTGCTACCACAAATGTTTCGCGGGCAGTCGCTCTAAGAAAGTTCCCGCTTGTTTGACACTGCAAAAGCTTGCGCAAATATAGGTTGATCAAATCGGTCGATACTGCTACTATGCCTCGGTCATCAAGGAGTACAAATCTCCTTGATCCTACAAATCGAACGGCCGCGACCAATCTCCCTTACGCGCCCGCTCATCACAAACCCTCAGCAAATCACACCCCTGAAGCCACCGCGCAACTGCCTTTTACTTCTCAATCTATCTCTTGTTCTGCCATACAGAACTCAAGATGTGCACGATATGGTGTGGCAGGATGTGTGCTCTCACGCTCAAAGTCCTCTGCAAAAGATATGCGCCTCACAAATAACCATGCATCAGCCTAAGCGACTTCTCAAACCGATGTGAGGCAGAAGCTCCAAACTTAATCTATAAACGATTAATCCTTCTATCATTGGAATTCTTGGGCGCTTGGCTTGTAGCTTGAGGAGTTAAACACAGGCCAAGATTCGTGCTCCCACCTTTGCCGCCGTCGGATTCCCGCGACGCTTCACGAATCAACAATTTTTGGCACGGTTCTTGACGACCTTCCATCGGTTAGTAACACCTATCACAGAAATGTTTCGTAAAACTGCAATCACAACCACGATCGACATAGCCGCCTTACCCGCTAATCACACCGCCAATTTGAGAGACCAGACAATGAGTGCTACCAAAGAACAAACGCGCTTGCCACAGCGCAGGAATAATAATCGTTATTCGAGGGGCGGCCGCTGGGTTGAAATCCTGCGCTGCTCCGATGTTCCACGACTGTGGACCGAGCTGCATCGCATCGTCTGCAGCCACTCGCTTGTCCGCGCTTCCCGCAGCGCAGGGCTGCTGGTTGAGGGGGCAGAGCGAGGAAGCGCCTACACTGACTTGACACAAGAGCTCTTCGTCACGTTACTCAGCAAAGAGCGTTTCCAGCACTATCTGGATGCCGAGATGACAGACGTCGAGATCGAGTGTGAGATCGCGCAGATTGAGTTGACTAACCTGTTAACGGCCGAGTTGCGCAAGCGTCACCCAGAATCATACCGGCTTGCGCGCCGCATATCCACTATCATCCAATCGACCGCGAAATTTCGTCGATACGATAATGTCGGTAACGAAGTCCATCGCCGTCTTGCCGAACGCCTTTACGGCTTGAGCGCGTGGCCTGATAATAAGCCGCGCCGCGCCGCGCACGAGGTAGAGCAGCGTGTGCATATGATTCCTGTGCGCCAGCGTGACACACGCATGGTTGGCTGCACCGGGGATTCGCAAATCATCATTAGCAATTCGGATTTGGAAGAGCTTATTGTCTCTGTACTCGAGGCAGCCGATGGCGTCGTTGATGTACGAGCGCTACGCAGCCTCGTAATGTCGCGTCTGCCTGTCATGGACATCTATTTAGTCTCCCTTAGTAGAGGCGATGACGGCGACGAGAATGCAAAACCGTTCGACCCGGTTGATGCCGGCGATAATCCGGAACAGAATTTGCTACGACGCGAATCGGAGAATGAAGCTGTCGGTTGTGTAGATCAGTTCTTACAGAGTTTGCAAGAGGCAGTGCGCGGCAAGGCTAAACAGTACGAGCGCCTACTCGGTGTGCTGTGGCATTGTTACTTGGGCGCGGACCAAATTACGCAGTTGGAGGCTGCCGCATTACTCGGCGTTTCAGATTCTCTGGTTTCTGATTACCGTCGGCGCATCGAACAGCAACTGCGTGCGCTTCCTTTCTCCAAAGTCGAGGAAGCACGCCGCTTCGAGAGTGCCTTACGCGAGCGCGTGCACGGGATTATCGTGGCTGAAGAGAATGTTGCTGTCTAGAAGCGGTACTCGGCTTTGGTCGCAGAATGCTACTAAACATAGTGAGCGGTTTGCCGATGTGCTAGTTTACATGAGATGAGTTTGAACAAAAGTGAGTAACCACCTTCCCTGAGCTTTCTCGTGTGGCGCGACGTTAACAGTTATTGGGATGGGCATGTGAGACAGCTTAATACCTAGGGTTCAGAACGTTGGAATAAAGTGAATGCCTCGTAAAAACAGCAGACCTGAGTATGAACAGATAACTCGCGCACGGCGCACACAGGAAGGGATCGAAACAGAAGTCTTTGCCCCGAGCCGGTCGTCTCGCGCCGTTCGCTCAGCAGACAGCAACGAAGCGACAGTGCGTTCCATAGCGGCAAAGAACCAGAATGCGACTTCGTTACCTGCATCCGGCGCGTTGATAAAGAAAGAGAACTGGCTTCTTAAACGCGGGCACGTCTTCAGCTACGCGGGATTGTTTCTCTTCACCGCCGTCCTTTATTTCCGTCCTTACGAGATCTTCCCATCACTCGCTGGGCTTTCCTCGATGGCATTTTGGATTGCCATCGCTACTGTGAGCATTTTTATTCCAACGCAATTTGCCTTGGAGGGTACGCTCACGGCGCGTCCGCGCGAAGTAAACTTTATTCTGTTGTTAACCGTGGCGGCACTTGTCTCAATAGTGTTTGCCATCAGCCCCGTGGACGCATGGAACACCTTTAACGAACTCTACATGAAGGTCGTTCTGATGTTCATCATTACCGTGAACGTAGTTCGCACTCCGCGACGCTTAAAAGGATTAATGCTGCTGGCGTTGTCTGCCAGTGTCGTTGTGAGCATAAGCGCTATTAACGATTACCGTCTCGGGAATTTCACTGTTGAGGGATACCGGGTTACAGGCAGCATTCAAAAGGGAAGCGGTATGTTCGGTGATCCGAACGACATGGCCCTTACTTTAGTGATGATGATTCCCATTACCATCGCTCTATTTTTCACCTCACGCAACGTCATTAAAAAAATCCTTTATATCGTATGTGTTCTTTTAATGATTTTAGGCATCACCTTTACGTTTTCTCGCGGAGGGTTTTTAGGGTTAGTCGGCATGGGTATTGCGCTCGCGTGGAAACTCGGTCGCCGTAATAGGTTTCTCATGTCGGTGGCAATCGTTGTCGCGCTGGCGGGTTTTCTAGTGCTTGCGCCGGGTAATTACCGCAGCCGAATGGCAACGATTACCAGTCATGGCGGCGAAGCTTCTGCAATGTCGCGGCAAGAGCTTCTTAAAAGGTCAATCATAATAGCTTTGAAGAACCCACTGACCGGCGTCGGGATGGGAAACTTTGGAATCGTCTCAATAAGAAATAT
>JACCTF010000059.1 GCA_013812565.1 Pyrinomonadaceae bacterium
GGCACTACTTCCACTCCAGCCTGAGACCCTCATTGAGCGGAGAGGCGACGCCCCGTGGCCAAATCTTAACCACTACCGCATCATCAAGCGATCGACGGTGCCGCCGCGTCGGCCGGTATGGCTGACGGCCAAACTCCCGGAAGATTTTAACGCCGACTCTGTTCGCGTTCTCGCCGCTGGTTCCTCGTCCGCGATTCCTGTCAAGGTGGACTGGAAGGTCCCTCACGCCAAGATCAGTTGGATCTCAACGGGAGCAGAAAACTATCACGTTTATTTTGACACCTTGCGCGGCGGTGAGACAACGCGAATGGTGGAGCCCGCCATGATCGGGGCGGGAGAGCGCATAACTTATGGCCGGGCGGGGGTCCGCGGCAAGCTTGCCGTTGGACTCTGGGCCCATCCGGCACCCGTTGATATGGATGGAGACGGAGATACGGATTTGATCGTGGGTTGCCCGGATCGTCCCTCGAACGGGATCTACCTGTTCAAGAATATCGGATCGAATGACAAACCGCTTTTTGATCGGGCCGAATGGCTCGGGCCAGGCAAGAAAGACTTGGTGGCGGCCGATTACAACGGCGATGGCTTCGTCGATCTGGTCTACAGCGGCGGCTATTATAGTGACGTCGCCCGCAATAAGTTGACCAGGCCGGTCGTCATCGACTTGAAAAGGGATTACCACATCGGACGAGACGACTTGTGGTACCCCGCTGATTGGGACGGTGATGGAAAGATAGATCTCTTAAACGGCGTGAGCGATTGGCGAGATTACGGGTGGGACGATGCTTTCAATGAAAAAGGTGAATGGCTGAGGGGGCCACTGCACGGCTACATCTACTTTTTCCGTAACACCGGCTCGAATGAAAAACCCCAATACGCGGCGCCGGTTCTTTTGAAAGCCGACAATCGGACGATTGATCAGTACGGAAGCCCCATCCCGAATCCGGTTGACTGGCTCGGGACCGGCCGGCTCGATTTGCTAGCCTCTAACTTCATCGACTCCATCACCCTTTACCGAAACACAGGTGCCCGTCACCAGCCGGAACTCGCGGCCGGGGAATTATTGAAAATCAACGGCGAAGTTTTGCGGATGGACCTATGTATGATTCAACCGCGCGTCGTCAATTGGCATCAGGATGGGCGTCCCTCTTTGATCGTCGGGGAGGAGGACGGCACCGTGTCGCTGCTCGAAAACCTGGCAGCGCGCGGTCAAGAACCCCGCTTCGCGCCGCCCCGTTACCTTGAGCAAGCAGACCCTTACCTGAAGAGCGGCGCGCTCTCGCGCCCGGTGGCTGTCGATTGGAACGGCGACGGCAAACTCGACCTCATCGCCGGCAACTCGGCCGGCTATGTGCAATTCTTCGAGAATGTTGGTTCTCCAGATCGCCCGGCCTTTGTGGATCACGGGTATCTTCGGGCGGGCGGAAAAACGATTCGACATCTGGCGGGGCCGAACGGGTCCGTTCAAGGGCCGGCCGAAATCAAGTGGGGTTACACGAACCCTTCAGTGGCAGATTGGGATCTGGACGGAAAGCTAGACATTCTGGTCAATGACATTTGGGGCGCTCCCGTGTGGTACCAAAACACGGGGACCGCCGCCCGCCCGGCGCTCGCTCCCGCGCAACCGATTGAGGTGGAATGGCAGGGAGTGTCTCCGAAACCGGATTGGGTTTGGTGGGAGCCCAAAGGCAAACAGTTGGTCACCCAGTGGCGGACAACACCGGAAGTGGTAGATTGGGATGGAGACGGTGATCTCGACCTCATCTCCGACTCGGAAGAAGGCCCCGTTTGGTACGAGAACACGGGGTCGCGGTCAAGGCCGGTCATGCATCTTCGAGGAACTATCATTAAAGTAAAACTAGCCGGACACAACCCGACTCCGAACGCCGCGGACTGGAACGGCGATGGCCGACTGGACTTAATTGTGGGGGCTGAGGACGGTTTTCTCTACTACTTCGAGCGCTCATACATTCAGGAATCTTATGATCAGCAGTAACCCGGGCGAACGGTACTGTCAGGTTAAGCAGCGGATGATGCAATCTGACTATGCATGCGGCAGTTCTACTGCTTGAGCGAGAACGTTGCGGTCGGGTTAATCGAGGCATCGCCCGAAGGGTATCGGGAGAAGGGACGCTTCCGCATCCCGCAAGACTCCCTGCCTACTTGGACGCATCCGATCATCGCCGGAGGTCGCCTCTACCTCCGAGACCAGGACACCATCTACGCTTTCGATGTCGGGCAGAACAGGTAGTAAGGAGCCGGGAAATGCCACACAGACCCTTTAACCATCAGTCGTCAGTATCACCTTAATGACACCTTCTGCCCTATCTGCGAAGAGCGTGAAGGCCTCCGGCGCTCTACGCAGCGGCAACCTGTGTGTGAGAAGTGGCTCAATATCGATTGCGCCGGTCCTAATCATCTCGACCGCTACGGGGAAGTCGTGCTGGACATTTGGGCCGACGCTATTGATCAACCGCCCCTCGTTATGAAAGAAGTCATAGAGGGCAAGAGGCTGATGGGAGCGGGTAGGCACCCCGAAGGCGACCACGATCCCATTGCGCCGCACGAGTTTGAGTGCCAGATCGAGCGTTTCTCCTTTGCCGGCGGCTTCAACTGCCAGATCGACGCCCAGCCCGCCGGTCATCATCCTTACCGTTTCCACCACCTCAATCGAACTCCCGCATAGGGTGTGCGTCGCGCCCATCTTGCGGGACACAGCCAACCGTTCAGGCAGCAGATCTACCGCAATCAATCGCACTACCCCCATCCGCAGCAAAACGGCAGTGAACAACTGACCGACAGGGCCTTGACCTACTACCACTGCCGTTTGGCCTAGCAGGTTCGGCAGCTTAAGGCAGGCATGGAAGACTGTTCCTAAAGGCTGTGCGAGCACAAGCCGGTCAGCAGGTCCGTCGGGTACGGGGACGGCCATCTCAGGGTAGGTAAGAAAGAACTCTGCTAATCCCTGGTGTTTGATATGAGGAAGTGCCAAGACCCGATCACCTTCTTTGTAGCGGTCACACCGTGATTGAACCACCCTTCCGACCAACTCATGAAGCGAAAGCAACGGCGGCAGCGGGATGGTTGCTCCGGCCAGAGCCGGGTTACTGAAATCGCAAAGGAAGTACGGCAAATCGCTGCCACAGATGGCGCTCGCCTCTACCTTAATGAGCATCTGCCCCTCACCCGTCTCCGGTACAGGCAGCTCGATCATCTCCAACTGCCGTGGACCAGCGATCTGTCCGGCAAGCATTCTTGTCACAAATCACCTCCGTTCAAATTACTGATGTGTTGCAAAATTTATTTTGAGGAGCACGAAGGTGCGAGTGGACCAGCCTGTCCTTCGCCAAAATTCTAAGTGTCTGAAAAGATTTGACCTCTCGACTGACTCTCACCACACTTGCCAGGATGATAAGTCTCTCCTTTGTACTTCTCCAAACGGAGCTTGACGTTTCAGACCGCAGGGCTGACGTGATGCTATGCGAAGTAGTCGTTCGCTCTCAGAAGAGTTACACCCGCGTGTGATGCGGTGCTGGTTGTGCACGCTCTCCTCGGGGTCGCCGACGGCGGGAGATCACATCGCCCGCCGTCTTCACACATTAACGTTAGACACTTACCCGCTATTTATCCTTCAAAAAAAGGCCTCATGATCCTCGGCGTCCATGCTAATAGCGGGTACGAAGATATTCGTTGACAGTACGTAAATATTCGTAATAATATCCCCGCGAGGCGAAAGGAAGGACTAAGCCACATGGGTAATCGAAGCTCATCACGACCGACAGATGCAGAACTGGAGATTCTTTCCGTGCTTTGGCGAAACGGGCCTAGTACGGTGCGCGATGTTCATGCGGCCATCAATGCTTTGAAGCCGACCGGCTACACGACGGTGCTGAAATTGCTTCAGATCATGATCGATAAGGGCTTGGTGAGACGCGACGAGAGTGAGCGAGCCCATGTTTACGAAGCTCGATTCGGGCAGGAGCAGACACAGCGGCAGTTGTTGGATGATCTACTTGAGCGGGCCTTTGAAGGCTCGGCCTCGAAACTCGTGATGCAAGCACTCTCGAGCGAGAAAGCAACAACCGAAGAACTTGCCGAAATCAAACGGCTCTTAAAGAAAGCCGAACGAGGTGCTAAATGATTCAATTAGAGAATGTGCTCGCTGAGCCTATTCTTCAAGCCTTCGGTTGGGCGCTGATTCATTTCATCTGGCAAGGTACTCTGATTGCCGGTCTCCTCGCAGGCGCGCTAATCGTTTTACGCAAATGCTCTGCTAACGCCAGATACGTGGCCGCGACAGTTACCATGCTGCTGATGTTGGCGGCTCTTGTCACGACCACCGGCCACCTTGTTTTCAGCGTCTCGCATGAAAGAAACAACGAACAAAGCTTAGCCGCGGCTGTAAAGGAGAGCAGGCAATCAATCCCCACGACAAGTAAGTCGGGTGGATCGGCACAGCAGCGCTTCCACGCCGTAGCTGAATTGTCGTCGTTGGCCTCCACCGCTTCCTTCCGGCGATGGACAGTAGAGAAACTAACGCCTTTGTTGCATTGGCTTACGATGTGCTGGATTGGCGGAGTGCTGATTCTTTTTGCTCGATTGTGTGGCGGATGGGTAGTCGCAGAGCGGCTTAGACGCCAAGGAATCAGCGGAACCGTTACAGCTTGGCAAAAGCCGCTCGCTCGCATTGCTCAACGAATCGACCTTTCGCGTTCGGTGCAATTATGTGAGTCGCTGCTGGTTGAGGTGCCGACCGTCATCGGTTGGTTGCGTCCAATAATCCTTGTACCGCCAAGCGCGCTCCTCGGACTTACTCCGCAGCAGTTTGAAGCACTGCTTGCCCACGAACTAGCACACATCAAACGGCATGATTACCTCGTCAATCTGTTGCAATCAATCGTCGAGACGTTGTTGTTCTACCATCCGGCGGTGTGGTGGGTGTCGTCGCACATCCGCGTTGAACGCGAGCATGCTTGTGACGACATGGCAGTTGCGGCGACGGGTGATGTATTGGTGTACGCGTATGCACTTACCCAACTTGAAAATCTGCGCGGCGATCTTAAGTCGCAGCTTTCTCTCGCAGCAAACGGCGGTTCGGTGCTCACGCGCATCCGCCGCCTTATTGAACCTTCTTCACACCAGCCTCGTCGCTTTTCGCCAATATCAACTGTGTGCGCAGTTCCTATGGTCTTAGTTACAGTTCTAATCAGCTCTTACACTATCCATTCGGAGCACAACCCGGAGTTAAACCATACAGCTTCAGAGCAGGTAGCATTCGCAACGAACAAAGCGTTAACTCAGGCCAGGCCTTTGATGCCCGCCGTGGATCAAGAGTCGCACCGCGAAGTGACATCCAACATCGCTCGTGATGACACGACTGGTGAGGATGCCAAAACACGACGCATCGCCCTATCCGCGCTTGATGATCATGCCGGAACGGTGATCGTTATGAACCCTCGGACGGGCCGCGTCCTCACCATCATCAATCAAGAGTGGGCGCTGCGACGCCACTGGAGTCCCGCTTCTGTAACCAAGCTGATCACGGCGGTAACTGCCCTTGAAGAAGGAGTCATTAAGCCAAACGAGCAGCTTATTGTTTCCCCCAAATCTCGGAAGCTTGATCTGACAAGCGCATTGGCTTTCTCCGACAACCGCTACTTCAGGTTTGTCGGAGACCACACCGGGTTCGAGCCGTTCATAAGAAAAGCGCGGCAACTCGGACTCGGCAGCCCCACCGGCATTAATCACGCGGGTGAAAGCGGCGGATACCTGCCGGAGCAGCACAGCGAAAGCAATGTCGGGAAGATGGGTGCTTACGGGAGCGGGATCGAAGTAACGCCGATGCAACTGGCCGTACTCGCTTCAGTGATCGCCACCGGCGGCTCGGTGCCCGTCCCCTATGTACCTCGCGCGAATGAAAGATCGCCACTCATTAGACCGGATCGCAAACCACCCGACATACCACAAGGGATTCTGCGTCACATCTCTGACGGAATGGTCGCTGCCGTCAACTACGGCACCGCTAAGCTGGCTTACGATCCTGAATTGAAGATCGCTGGAAAGACGGGGACAACACTTATCGAAGGTTCAAGCAACACTAAAGTCGGCATGTTTACTTCATATGCGCCAGCGGATGATCCTCGTTTAGTAATCGTTGTGCTCATTGAAGGTAGAAATGAAAGCAGTTCTGTAGCCGCCGGAGTCGCCGGAAGGATTTATCGAGCGCTCAACAACTAAGAATAACTCTGCTGCAAACATTTCGCTTATGCCATCGCTTGCATCAGGCAGTTGATTCCAAGCGCTAAATGCTGTGCGAGGAGAACCTCGTGGGAATCTGCTCTCTTCTTGATAATTCCGTAATGCAATAGCGCACATGTAACATCAATTATGAACTAGCAGGAGTAATCATGCTGTTCCTTCCGCTCGCCTTAATGGCGTGTTCCATCTCTGTGGTTCCCTTTATACAAGACCCGTTTGTTGCTGCGCCCCAGGCTTACAA
>JACCTF010000098.1 GCA_013812565.1 Pyrinomonadaceae bacterium
TCGGAGCGAACAACCGCGAGATCGGCCGTGCGGCGGGCGAGTACGCGGCGCAACTCTTGGGCGGCAAGGGCAGCGTGGTCGAGATCAAAGGCTTGCCCGGCTCGACGCCCGCGATTGATCGCACCGACGGCTTCCGCGAAGCCATCGCTGCTCACCCCGGAATCAAAATCGTCGCCGACCCGGTCGCCGACTGGCTGCGCGACAAGGGGCGCGAGCAGGCGGAGGCCGCGCTGCGCGCGAACGAAAAGATTGATCTGGTCTATGGGCACAACGACCCGATGGCGATGGGCGCGTACCTCGCGGCGACGGCGATGAACCGCGCCGATGGGCTGAAGATCATCGGGATTGACGGCCTGCCCGGGACGGAGGGCGGTGCGAAAGCCGTACTCGACGGCAAACTCAACGCGACATTCCTGTACCCGAACTGCGGCCAAGAGGCTATCGAAACGGCGATGAAAATTCTGAAGAAAGAATCGGCACCGAAAAAGATCACGCCGCCGACTGCGCGTATCACGAAAGAGAACGCCGCGCAATTTATCAACTAACAACTTGCGGGAACGAGAGCTGTCATTATGAACCGAAGAGAATTGATGTCGCTTCTTGCGAGCTTCCCCGTGGTAGCTTCACTATCTACCGTGAAAGCGGCAAATGAATTGCCCTCCAACAACTCCGTTGTCGTTGAGTCTCCCGATAAAAAAGTACAAATTGTGTTTGGGTTGTTCGAGAAGTCGGGCAAGAAATCCGTTCCCTGTTACAGCGTCTTCTATCGGGGGAAATCACTCGTTCACCAGGCGAGTTTGGGCATCGACTTGGCACCTGCCGGCCCGCTCAACAGCAACTTCCGGATCGTGAAGGTCGCGCGCCACGAGCGCGACCAAACTTATGCAATCAATCCGGGGAAGACAAGTACAGCGCGCGACCATTACCGCGAGGCAGTCATTTCGCTTGAGGAACAATCAGAGCCACAACGGCGACTGGACTTGATCTTTCGGGCGTATGATGACGGGGCGGCTTTTCGCTACCAGATTCCACAACAACCGGCTCTGCCTGAACTGGTCATCACCTCCGAGCATTCAACATTTTCCTTCGTCGGCAACCCCAAGGCATATGCGCTACCTGTAACTTCGTTCAAGACGCCTTATGAGTTCTATTACAAACTTCTTCTGCTGAAAAGCGTCTCCCCAGATTTGTTAATCGGCCTACCTTTGCTGCTGGAGTATCCCGATAAACTCTGGGTCGCCATTACCGAAGCGGACCTGACTGACTATGCCGGAATGTATCTGTCCGGGATGGCGGGTAGCCCCGGCATTCTCACCAGCCGACTTTCCCCCCGGCTGGACAATCCTCAAATCAAAGTGAAAGCCAGTTTGCCTCACGCTTCGCCGTGGCGAGTCCTGATGGTCGCGGACGACCCGGGACGGCTGATCGAATCGAACATAGTAACGAACCTCAATCCTCCCTCAACTATCAAGAACACCTCGTGGATCAAATTGGGCAAGACGACCTTTCCCTGGTGGAACGGCTTTGATGTTAAGAACGCTGACTTCATCGGAGGGTTAAACACCCAGACGATGAAGCATTACATAGACTTCTGCGCGGAACACGGGATCGAGTATCACTCGCTGGATGGTTTCGAAAATATCGCATGGTATGGCGGCACCATCGTGCCCTATCGAGGTCAGGACATCACCAAGAGTTTGCCCGAAATCGACTTGCCGGATGTGATCGCCTACGCTCGACAAAAAGGCGTCCGCCTACGTCTCTGGATGCATTCGGATGCGGCCAAGGCAAACATGAAAACTGCCTTTCCCATTTACGAGAAGTGGGGGATCGAAGGCGTGATGATCGATTTCTTTGATCGGGACGATCAGGAAACTGTTAAGTTCATTCACGATCTCATGCAGTTGGCAGCGAAGCATCGTCTGACTGTGACCTTGCATAACGTTTACAAACCGACTGGGCTTCGCCGCACATATCCAAATTTGTTGGCCGTCGAGGCGGTGTTCAATCTGGAATTCAACAAATGGGATGCGCGGGGCAGCACACCCGAACATGAGCTGATCGT
>JACCTF010000111.1 GCA_013812565.1 Pyrinomonadaceae bacterium
ACTTCTTGGTCTGCGCTCCATAATTGCGCTTCCACAAATGTAGGCGTTCTTGGTGGCGATCTGTGTGGTAGAATCCGGCTCGTTTGAGACGGCTTAATCTCCACAAGCGAACCCGCCTCCATCACAAATGATGACGTTAACAGCCAACCATCTAGCGCTTACTCCGCTCAGCGCGGGCGATCTTATTGATCGCACGGTGCGGCTCTACCGTCGTCATTTTGAGACGCTGATTAGGACGGCTGCGCCGCCCGCGGTGGTCTCGGCAATTGGTTCTGTGCTGTGGACTATCGGGGTGCGCGAAGTGCCGAGAACGAAGAGCGGGGTGTGGTTAACCGTCTACTTTGCGCTCGTCGCCGTTGGAGCTACGTTGCTGATCGGAGGCAGTCTGCTTTACGTGATCGTGATGGGCGGGGCGACGCGTAACCTGGTGAGGCATTTGGTATGGGATGAGCCGGTCTCGGCGCGAGCTATATTTCAAAGTGTGCGAGCGCGGTTCTGGGGACTCTTGGGTGCAACTGTGGCGCTCGGTTGCTGTGTTGCGTTTGCTGCAAGTCTCACCTTCTTCGTGTGGTTTATTGCGGTTGCAATTGTCACCACGGGTGCGTTTGCGACGGCGCGCCTATTCCCGGTTTGGCTGGCGGCGATGATGGGTGTTATCGCGGTCGTGAGCGTGAGTCTCGGCGCGCTGTGGGTGTTTCTTAAAACGGCTGGGCGTGTGGTCTATATACCGCAGGTGATGATGGTTGAAGATCGCGGATTGCTCGATGCGGTTACGAGAAGCGTGAAGCTTTCCCGAAACAACGTGCGGCGGCTGGCGGGAATCTTGCTGTTTACGACGTTTGCTACCTACTCGGCCTTGATGTTGTTGCTTGTGCCGCTCGGTTGGTACGCCTACTTGCAGGGCCTCAACCCTTTTATCGAGGGGGCGGCGGGCTGGCCGGCATGGTACGCCGTGGGCAATCAGGTAGTTACGCAACTGAGTTCTATTCTTTTGGCTCCTGTGTGGATGCTCGGACTCTCGCTGCTCTACGTGGACGAGCGCGTGCGGCATGAAGGATTTGACATCGAGTTGCTCGCGACACAGGTGTTCGGCAGTGTTCATCAACTTTATAATCAAGATGGTGCGTTTCGTGCAGACAGCGTTATCAGTGAACAAGGAAGCGGGCGCACGGACAAATCCGAATCACGTTCATCTCACTCAGTGCTGGGCCTGTGACCAAATCCGCACAGAAAAGATTAGTAGAGTGGACTACGGTTATCCATCAATCTCCTACGATTGGCTCCGAGGGGTTGGAGAGGTGATCCACGGTAAGCGGAGCATACGGTTGGGCGCATTGCTGCTCGCTCTCTGCCTCTGCGCGGGCACTGCCGTAGCGCTCCCCATAGCCGACTATCGCGAGCGCATCGACCAAGCGGTCAACCAACTTGATGAACTGTCGGTAGCCACTTTGTCCGAAGAAAGCGTGGATCAAGCGGCGCTGCTTGCGTCAGTTCAAGCGGTGCGCGAAGTGCTTCCGCCGACTGAGACGGTTGAATGGGAGGGCGGCTCAGTACACGTCGATAACACGTGGCTTCATCAAGCGCTTGATAGAATTGGAAAGCTGCCCTCGACCACAAAAGATAGCATGGAGACGCTATTCGGCATCGCGGAGCGTTTGCACGCACTAGACGAGCGTTTTGCCGAAGTCGAAAATGAGCGGGGTTTACAAGGAAGAAGCAAGGAAGACGATAAGGCACAACTCGCCGCAATACTGCGCCGGGCGGAGTACCAAGCCGCTGAAGAAAGCGTCTTCAGTCGGCTGCTTCTGCGCATCCGGGAGTGGTTGCGCAGTCTGTTCCCCAAAGCGGAAACGCGCCCTTCGGAGAACGGTAACCGCGCGCTTTCAATCTTCGCGCAAACCTGTGTTGTCGCGCTCGTCGTCGCGCTTGCCCTGTTCGTCGGATGGAAGCTCGCACCGCTCATACGAAACCGCCACCGTGTGAATAAAGTTGTTCCTGATGGAGCGCGTGTGGTGCTTGGCGAGACATTAACTGAAAATCAAAGGGCCGCTGATCTTCTAACGGAAGCCGAAGCATTGGCGCGCGCGGGCGACGTGCGCGGAGCGATTCGTAAAGCATACATCGCTTTGTTGTGTGAACTCGGCGACCGCAAAATTCTTCGCCTCGCACAGCACAAAACGAATCGCGATTACCTTAAAGCCGTGCGCGAGCGAGCCACGCTCTACACCGCAATGCATCTGCTCACTGTTAGCTTTGAGAAACACTGGTATGGCTTTGAGCCTGCGACCGAGACGAACTGGAAAGAGTTTCTAGCCGGATACCAACAGGCTTTCGCCGCCGTGGACGCCACATAATACTTCATTCGTGGCTGAACTGTTTTCTTAAACGCTATCGCTTTTTATTCAAATCGTGCAGGGACGCTTCGCAATCATCGTAACTGTCGGGCTTGTGCTAATACTGCTCGTAGCACTCAACGCGGCGTCTTATGTCGAGGTTGAAAGTCCGCCCGACTCGGAGTTCGAGCCTAATCGTTCGACCTTCAATCCAGGCGCGACCGGCACGCGTGCGTTCTACGATCTTCTTCAGGAGACCGGACGGCGGGTGGTTAAGTGGCGTGATCCATTCACAGCGTTAGTGAACGAAGACCTCGCGCGGCCTTCAACGCTCGTCGTCGTTGGCCCGACACGTTTTCCCGTCAGAGAAGATGAAGCGCGCAGCATCTTGCAGTGGGTCGAGGGAGGTGGCCGTCTAGTTATTATTGATCGCCAGCCGGATTATCGCTTGCTGCCCGCTAAAGCGGGTTGGCGTGTCTCGACGGAAATGATCAACAGTCCATCCTTTGACGATAGTTTCAACGATACGGACGCGATGACTGCAGGCGCACAGGCTTTCACGCCGACTCAACCAACGCTTCTCGCACGCAATGTCGAACTGGTTCAGCCATCGCGTTTCGCCAGCCGCTTCCATGTCAGTAGTGAACCGGTGAGCGAAGAACAGACGAGTGAGGAGAGAGCAACTGCGCCGGACGATGAAGGCTCGGGGGTGGGCGAAGGGGAAGTTCCTTCAGAAGTAAACAAAGAAGAACAGATTGATGAAGGAGGAATCGCTCCTGCTTTGTCATCTAATGAATCGCCGGTGATGGAAGCATCCGTCGCACCTGTGATTCACTTCGCGGATGATCGTGGCGCGGTGCTTGTTGATTACGCTTACGGACAGGGGCGCATAGTTGTGCTGAGCGATCCTTTCATCATATCCAACACAGGTATTGGCCTGGCCGATAATTTGCAGCTTGCAATTAACATCGTTACAGGGAGCATCGTTGCTGGTCGTAGCAATCTCATCGCTTTCGACGAGCGGCATCACGGCTATGGTGCTGCGCAAGGTCGCGTAGTCAATTATTTTGCGGGCACGCCCGTGGTAGCTTTTCTGATTCAAGCAGCAGTGATTATCCTGGCCGTGCTGTGGACACGGGGCCGCCGCTGGGCGCGACCCATACCGGTAGCGAGAATTGGTCGTGTTTCAAACCTCGAATTTGTATCCTATATGGCCGAGCTGCAACAACGGTCGCGTGCTTACGACTTGGCAATCGAAAATGTTTACAGCCGCGTCCGCCGCCAATTAGCGCGCTATGCCGGAACGGAAGCAAACGCGCCGGTAGCCTTGATTGCCGAGCGTGCAGCCGCACGTTCTACAGTAGCCACACTGGATCAGCAAGAACTCGCATCCCTGATGCAGGCGTGCGAAGACGGGATAGCTGGCGCACTCGTGTCAGCGCCGGATGCGCTCAAGCTGGTCGCGCGTTTGCGCAAGGTGGAACAACAACTCAACCTTCAGCGCTCGCGCCCCTCTCATCAAGCGTCAGTTCACTATCTCCTACGGAAAGAGGATAAAAAAGGATGAAGGCGGAAGGATGAAGGATGAATAAGAAGCAAGCTGCTTTTACTTCATCCTTCCGCCTTCATCCTTCATCCTTCCGAAGATGCTTCAATACCTTCCCGCAACTGTCGAACACATTCGGGCGGAACTGCGCAAAGCCGTCGTCGGTCAAGACGAGGTGATTGAGCAGGTGCTCGTGGCGCTCTTTGCCGAAGGCCATGCGTTGATTGAAGGCGTTCCCGGCACGGCCAAGACGCTGATCGTTAAAACGCTGGCGCGCATCATCGGTGCAGAGTTCAGCCGCATACAGTTTACGCCCGACCTGATGCCGTCGGATGTCACGGGCACCAACATCTTTAATGTCGCGACTTCGGCTTTTACTTTGCGGCGCGGCGCGATCTTCACCGACATCCTCTTAGCCGATGAGATCAACCGCACGCCGCCGAAGACGCAATCTGCCTTGCTCGAAGCGATGGAGGAACGGCAGGTGACGATTGATGGCGAGACGCATCAACTCTCGCCGCTCTTCACTGTGCTTGCCACCGAGAATCCGATTGAATACGAAGGCACATACCCTCTGCCAGAAGCGCAACTCGACCGCTTTCTGTTGAAGATCGAAGTCGGGTATCCGTCCGTTGATGAAGAAGCGCAAATCGTCGCCAACTGGGATGCGGGCTTTAACTCACGCCGCCTTGACCAGGTGAATATCGAGTCGCTCAAGGAAGCGGATACGATTTCACAGTGTCGCGCTGAAGTGCGCCGCACGCATATGGAACCGGGCGTACAGCGGTACGTGGTTGACATTGTACGTCGCACCAGACAGCACCCGTTAATTGCTTACGGGGCCAGCCCGCGCGCAAGCGTTGCGCTGCTGCTCTCGGCAAAAACGCTTGCCGCAATGCGCGGCCGCGAGTTCGCAACGCCCGATGATGTGCGCGACATCGCCCGCCCCGTGCTGCGTCATCGTCTACGCCTACGCGCCGAAGCGGAACTCGATGGCGCAATGCCTGATACGGTCGTCACAGACATTCTGAACATCGCGCAAGTGCCGAGATAGAAATCCGACTATGGGTTTTGTCTTCACCAAGCTGTTTTTCGCGTTGCTCGCCGTGGGCTTTGTGCCGCTGTCCATTTCATGGGGGCGGCCTGGGTTACGTTGGGCGACAGTTGCTTATGACATTGTGCTTCTTCTCGTTGCGCTTATTGATTGGCGCACAAGCCGTCTGCCGCGAAGCGTTCGCATTGAGCGTCAGATCAGTCGCTTCTATATCGGCGCGGAGACAGCGGTGAGCGTTTTCGTTGCAAACGATTCGCCTCGCGCCGTTACATTAAAGATCAAAGACGAGTACCCGCCGGAGATGCGGCTCGGTGGTTTGCGTGAAGCGCGCATGAGAGTCGAAGCGCAGTCTTCAGCCGCGCTCATTTATCAACTAATGCCGCTGAGACGTGGACGCTTTGAGTTTGGGACAATCGCCGTGCGGTATCTTTCGCGGTTCGGACTTGTGTGGTGCGAGATGCGTGTTGGAAAACCAACGATGGTCAAAGTCTATCCGAACATGCGACGCGCGCGTGAAGCAGAACTGCAAGCTCTCGGCGCGCGCTCTATGCTCGCGGCGTATCGCCGGACGCCGATGAGAGGCGAAGGGCGCGAGTTTGAATCGCTGCGTGATTATGTTCCGGGTGATGAGTTGCGGCACATCGCGTGGACTGCGACGGCCCGTCGGGCTCGTTTGACAACCAGGCAATATCAGATTGAACGCGACCAAACAATAATCATCGCGTTGGATGCGGGTCGCTTGATGACCACGCGCATCGAAGGCGAAACAAAGTTTGACGCGTCGATTCATGCGGCACTCGCTTTGATGAGCGCGGCTACGCGCGCCGGCGACATGGTTGGCCTCGTGGTATTCGGGCGTCAGATCAAGCGGTACATTCCGCCGAGTCGCGGGCGCGAGCACCGGGAAGCGGTGCTCGAAGCGCTTCATCAAATAGAACCGGAGATGATCGAACCTTCTTACACGCGCGCTTTTGAATACATCGCTGCCAACTGTAAACGTCGCGCGCTTGTTGTGTTGCTTACTGACGTGGTGGATGAAGAAGGCTCGCGCGAACTCCTCGCTGCACTCAAGTTGCTGCGCCCGCGCCATCTTCCAATCGTCGCCTGCATCGGCGACCGCGATCTTCAGGCCGCGGTGCAGCATGCGCCCACCAAAATCAAAGACCTGTTCATGCAATCTGTTACTGAAGAGATCATGCACAACCGAGCGGCCGCGCTGCGCCTTGTCGAACACGAAGGCGGCCTCGCGCTTGATGTCACAACCGTGGGGCTTGCGCCCGCACTGCTTGAAACCTACATCCGCGTTAAGGAGCGAGGAAGGCTTTGAGGAAAGGATGAAGTAGGAAGGATGAACTAAGACAAAAGAGGTTTGTTTTACTTCATCCCTCCGCCTTCATCCTTCATCCCTTCATCTTCCGGCGAGCAGCAGGTAAGCGTAGAGCGCGAGTCCGGTGAGGATGGCGATGGTGAATTTTATGACCGGGCCAAGTGGGGCGGGTGAGACGAAGCCTTCGATGATACCAGCCAGCACCAGGAGCGGGACGCATCCGGCGATCAATTGAACGGCGTCGCTGGCGCGAGTGCGCAAGGCATCAGCACGTGCGAGGTCGCCGGGCAGAAGGATGGCGCTGCCGATCAAGAGTCCTGCCCCGCCCGCTAAAAAGATGCACGATAGTTCAATCACGCCGTGCCCTACCATGAACGTCAAGAGATCATTGCCGAAGCCTGCGCGATAGGTGAGCGCGAGCACCGCGCCGATGCTCGCGCCGTTCGCCGCCATGACATAGAGCGTGCCGATGCCGAACATCGCGCCAAAGGCGAAAGCGAGAAACATGACCCAGATGTTATTGGTCATAATTACCCCAGCGCCAATCTGGTTCGCATCATTCAAGCTCTCCCACCAGCGCATTCGGGTGTTGACAACCATTTCGCGAAACAAAGGGTTAATGCCTGCGAGTTCTGAAAACTCCGCATCATGCCAGGTGCCGATAAAGCCCGCGAGCGCAAAGAGAGTGAAGACGGCAAAGGCTGTTGCCGTAAACCCCCAAGTCCGGCGGAAAGTTTGGGGAAAGCCGCGCGCGAAAAAATCACGTAGGCGTCGGGTGCCTTCTTGCGCCTCAGCTCGATAGATGCGACCGTGTGCGCGGATCACCAGGTTATTAAGGTAATTTACCAGGTGCGGGTCACGCGACTCGGCGCGGGCAATAGCTAAATCCGAGGCGGTGCGACGGTAGATGCGACCAAGCTCACGCACCTCCTCACGATGAAGACGGCGCAGACGCGTGTGGTCAAGCAGCGCGAGCAATTCTTCCAAACGCTGCCACGTCTCTTTGCGCTGATGGATGAAATGGTTGGGTGATTGCATAAATCAGATGTCAGATATTAGTGAAAGACTCAAGGCCGACATCTAATAGCTGTTCATATGGAACGTATCGTCGAGTGTGTACCAAACTTTAGCGAAGGCCGCAACCTGGAGACGATTGCGTCTATCGTTGAGGCCGTCGAATCGGTTGAGAATGCGTTTGTGCTCAGCACGCACAGCGATGCGGATCACAACCGTTTGGTGATTACGTTTGTTGCTGATCCCGGTTCGGTTGTTGCGGCGGCGGTACAGGCTGTGCGAGTGGCTGCCGAGCGGATTGACTTGCGTAATCACACGGGCGTGCATCCGCGCCTGGGTGCAACGGATGTTCTGCCGTTTGTTCCCATTCGCAACGTCTCGATGGATGACTGCGTTCGCCTCGCACATGAAGCAGGAGCGCGGATTGCTCGCGAGCTTGAGATACCGATTTACTTCTACGGGCGTGCTGCGCTCGTTGAGACTCGCGTCAACTTGGAAGATGTGCGGCGCGGCGGGTTCGAGCGGCTGCGCGAAGATACGCCCGCGCTGTCGGAGCGTGCGCCTGATGTAGCTCCCGCCAGCGGCTCAGGACGCGTGCATCCGAGCGCGGGTGCGACGATTGTCGGGGCGCGTCCCATCCTGATTGCCTTCAACGTCAATCTGCACACGACCGACATCTCTATTGGCAGACGCATCGCACGCCAGGTGCGCAGTCGCGACGGCGGCTTGCCCTTTGTGAAAGCGCTCGGCTTGTACTTGGGCGAACAAGGTATGGTTCAGGTTTCGATGAATCTGCTTGATTATAAAGTCACTGGACTTCGCGAAGTTTTTGAAGCGGTGCGGCGAGAGGCCGAAGCTTCCGGGGTAATAGTTGCGGGAAGCGAAATCGTCGGCCTTGTTCCGCAAGACGCGCTCGACCGAAGCGCAGGATACGATCTTCAACTTACAAACTTCACTCGTGACCTGGTACTCGAACAGCGCATCGCCGCCCGACTTGCAAGTGCTCGTGCAAAGTAGACACACGCGCGTCCTTCACAAATGCTTTCGCAAAAACGAGATGATCTTAAAACCATCCAAGTATTTCCAGGGGTTCTCACCGAGTGTGTAATGGCCGCAGGAGAGCCACGAGACATCGAGGGGCAGCCGCAACCGTCTCGCTTCAGCAATTGCGTCGTGCGAAAGGTCTGCCGGGAAACAGAGATCATAGCGCGCACAGATAAAACGCATCGGACGTGCTCGCATTTGCTGTAGCTTTTGTGCATAGGGAAAGGGGCTGATCGGAAGCCAACAGTGGCGGAGTTCCTCAAGCGTTAAATGATCGCCGAAGCCGGCGCGGACATGCGCGGTTGATACTCCGCGCCAGACAACATCTGCAAAGTAACTTGAGACGTGATTGAAGACGCCCGCGCGCAAGCGTTCATCGTGCGCGAAGGTGAGAAACGCGGTGCACGAACCGATGCTTGTGCCGATGATGCCGATGGAGTCAAAGCCGCAGTGATCCACGAGCCAGCTCACGGCGGCGCGTGCATCGAGCACCGCTTGGCGCACGGATTGAATCGTACGACCGATGTTTGAGCTAACAAGGTAGTCGGCGCGTTCAAGTTCCGGCGGACGACGCGCTTCATGGTATGGAAGCGTCAGACGCAGAGCCGAGATGCCAAAGCGATTGAGCAGGCGACACAGGGCGACATGGCTCATCGCATCAGCATTCCACTGCGGCAGAACCACAACAGCACGAGCGGGGCGACGTTCACCTTTTGGCAACACCGCAGGAAAGAAGCGTGCGTGCGCGGTGTTGTTCTCCGGCGAAGCGGTGCGGATAGCGCTCGTCCAGGTAAGAAGATCATCGGTCAGCGAGTAGTCATTAACCGGTGAGCGAAGCGCATAAAAATCGTCGCTTCGCTGCATCACTTCTTGCGTATGCTGCGCGAAGATGTGGCGCGGATCATCGCCGTTCGTGTGGTCGGTGATGAATGAAGCGCCCCAGTCAAAGGGCTGCACTTGGCGAGCATCACGCAGTACATGCCGCCGCTCATGCGCGTAGATCAAACGTGCGAGCAATCTTGTTCGTTACCTTTCCGATTCTGACGTTAGACAGTGAAGCATACCCTAAAGTTGCAGCGCAGAGGGAGGCAAGCCGTAAAACAAGAATGCCTGACAAGTGATTGTCAGGCATTCCAGTTAAGAGGTCGTACAAAAGAACTGCTTAGTTCTTGTAAACTCTAGTTCTACTTACCCGCTTTAGCCACAGCCGCATCAGCGTTGATTAAGCCGCGTCCATAAGTCGTATCGTAGCCAGCCGCACCTAAATCCTTGCAAGTTGCGAACAGATAGCTTTCGACCGTCGTGTTCGAAAGAATCGGATTGGCTGACCAGATCAAAGCAAGCACGCCAGCCGTGTGCGGCGTAGCCATTGATGTGCCGTCGTAGTGATCCCAGTCACTGATCTTGTTGACTACGGTGGCAGACTTGCCAACCTGGGTCTTGAGCGTCGCGCCGGTTGTATCGGAGACGCTCACTGCCGGAATCCAGTTACCTGCCGCACCGAGGGTTCCCGTAAAGTCACCGGGTGCATTGTTGTAGATGATTACTGCGACCGCCCCGGCATTCATCGCATTAGTAACTTTATCTACAAAACTGATTGTGCCGCGTTGGATCAACGCGATATTATCACCTACGGCAGCGGGGAACTCACCTACCTGGCCCAGACCGCAATCGACTAACGTCCTAGCTACCCCTGGCG
>JACCTF010000118.1 GCA_013812565.1 Pyrinomonadaceae bacterium
ATGATGGCCTTCATGATCTACCCACAATTCACGATGCCCGCCGCCCGGCACGATGATAACGGCCGAACGTGTAGCCTTGTCCTTGGGCGGGAGATAAGGTGTGATGGAAGGCTTGTGGACATTCGACACGACGTGCTCGCCGTCCGGTGTCACCCTGACTGCTTCATCCCCGGTCTTGCCCTCCGAGCCTGGTGCGCCGTTCGGCCAAAGCGGGATCTCCTTCGGTGGATTGGCAGTCAAAACCGTGGCGGGCAGTAGCAGCAGCGCGAGAAGAGTAAGGAGCATGAGTTTCTTGTGGGTATTCATCACTAATTATGCAGTTAGGTAAACCACTGGTTCGACCAGTGCGACTTGATAAGCTTTGAGCGATCCGGCAGTAAGATTCCCCGATAGGTGGCTTGGTGGCTACAACCTAAGGAGAACCTTACATGACCGGATCATTTCAGAGCTTGTCCCATTCCAAATGGGATTGCAAGTATCACATTGTGTTCATTCCCAAACGACGCCGCAAGGCGGTGTTTGGGAATATCCGCAAGCATTTGGGCGCGATCTTTCATGAGTTGGCGCGGCCAGATTGAATGCACCATCATCGAAGGACACTTGATGGCGGATCACGTCCACCTCTGCATCTCGATCCCGCCGAAGTATGCAGTCTCGTCGGTGATCGGCTTCATCAAAGGCAAGTCGGCCATCGCCATTGCTCGGCAGTTTAGCGGGCGTGAGCGCAACTTCACGGGCGAACACTTTTGGGCGCGCGGCTACTGCGTATCAACCGTCGGCTATGTAAGAGAAGGCGACGCCAGATAGGTGGGTTGATGCCACGCAGCATGACGTGGAACTGACAGATTCGGAGAGGCTCCTCTACCTCGGCCATCGTGGGCCAAGAGTATCATCATGACTACTCATTTTCCAGCACCCGGTTTTTCCTGGTCTCCATCTACAATCTTTGTGAGACCCGCAGTCAACAACAAGCCTATAAGCAATTTCAAGTTGCACTTCCTGATTGTCGCAACCCCCCTTCGCTTGGGACTCACCATCCTCATGGATTCAGGCAAGAATCTTTTTCACGACCGAGCCGCGCACATCAGTTAACCGGAAATGACGCCCTTGGAATTTGTAAGTCATCTGCTCATGATCGATGCCCATACAGTGAAAAATTGTTGCGTTCAAATCGTGTATCTCAACCGGATCGCTCGTGATGTTGTAGCTGTAATCGTCGGTCTCACCTAAGCTCATGCCGGGCTTGATACCGCCGCCCGCGAGCCACACCGTAAAGCAGCGCGGGTGATGATCGCGTCCGTAATTGTCGGCGGTTAGCTTGCCTTGCGAGTAAACGGTGCGTCCGAATTCTCCGCCCCAAATCACGAGTGTATCATCGAGCAATCCCCGCTCTTTTAAATCTTGAATGAGCGCCGCCGATGGCTGATCAGTGTCGCGGCATTGATTAGCGATTTGCCGGGGCAGATTGTTATGTTGATCCCAACCGCGATGAAAGAGTTGAATAAAACGCACGCCGCGCTCGGCGAGTCGGCGCGCGAGAATGCAGTTTGCCGCAAACGTTCCGGCCCGGCGCGAATCCGGGCCATAACGCTCGAAAGTCCCTTCCGGCTCTTTTGAAAGGTCGGTCAACTCCGGCACCGAAGTCTGCATTCGGTAAGCCATTTCGTATTGCGCAATACGCGAAGCGATTTCGGGATCGGCAAATTCTTTTTGCTTTTCTCCATTCAGGCGGGCGAGGTCATCCAGAAAACGCCGCCGCCCCTGATTGCTTATGCCCGGCGGATTCGATAAATACAACACCGGCTCAGCCCCCGCGCGAAACTTCACGCCTTGATACTTCGACGGCAAAAAGCCGCTGCCCCACAAACGGTCATACAACGGTTGGTCATTCATATTGCCCGTGCCGCGCGAGACCAGCACGACGAAGGCGGGTAAATCCTGATTCTCACTTCCCAATCCGTATGCGAGCCACGAGCCGATGCTCGGACGACCGGCCAACTGAAATCCGGTGGTGATGAAGGTGATGGCCGGATCGTGATTGATGGCTTCGGTGTGCATCGACTTGATGAAACACAAGTCGTCTGCGACTTTCGCCGTGTGCGGCAGCAACTCGCTCAAGGTTGCGCCGGACCCTCCGTGCTGCGCGAACTTGAACACGGATGGCGCGGTCGGGAAGTTTGCTTGAAACGCGGTCATGCCGGTCAAGCGTTGTCCCATGCGAATGGACGACGGCAAGTCCGCGCCGCGCAAGTTTTCCAGCTTGGGCTTGTGGTCGAAGAGGTCAATCTGCGACGGTGCGCCCGATTGGAAAAGATAGATAATCCTTTTTGCTTTCGCGGGGAAGTGTGGCAATCCGGGCAGCCCCGGCAAGTCACCTTCGCCACCTGCAAACACCTTTGCGAAACCTTCTCTGGCAAGGAGCGTTGACAAGGCGGCAACGCCGATGCCGGAACTGAAGCGACTGAAGAAAAGCCGCCGCGTCAATACAAGTTGCTTTTCCAGAATCGGATCCATGCCTTGCTTACTCCTTCGTAATCGTTTCATCAAGGTTAAGAATCAAGCTCGCCACGGCGCTGTAAGCCGCGAGTTCACCCGCGCTCAACCGCTCGTCAGAAGGTTTTTCACCGACGCTCAACAAACGCTCGGCTTCTGCCGGACGCTCGCGGAAGAACTCTAACTGCTCGTTCAGATTACCGAGCAGAATGCCGGTTTCCGATTGACTGGGCCAGCGCGCGGTCGCCAATCGAAAAGCAAAGCGAATGCGTTCTTCGGCGGTCTTACCGCCTTCACGCAGCAGGCGTTCGGCGAGCATTCGTGACGCCTCAATGTATGTCACGTCATTCATCAGATTCAGCGCTTGAAGCGGCGTGTTGGTTCGAGATTCACGCACGACGCAGGTATCTCTTGTCGCGGCGTCGAAAGTCAGCATCGCCGGTGGCGCGATGGTCCGTTTCCAGAATGTGTAGAGGCTGCGACGGTAAAGCTTGTCGCCCTTGTCTTGAACATACTTCGTATCGTTGAAGACAAGGTCGTTCCAGAGTCCTTCGGGCTGATATGTCTTGACCGATGGTCCACCGCGTTGTTCAACCAACAGGCCGGAAACAAACAGCGCTTGGTCGCGAATCATTTCTGCAGGAAGCCGAAGGCGCGGGCCGTGCGCGAGAAGGCGGTTCTCCGGGTCTCTGTGTAACAATCGCGCATCGGCTTTTGACGATTGCCGGTAGGTGTGGCTCATCACCATCGTTTTGAGCAACGCTTTGGTGTTCCACCCATTGCTTTGAAACTCAATGGCGAGCCAGTCGAGCAGTTCGGGATGTGAAGGCCACTCGCCTTGCGCGCCGAAGTCTTCAATCGTTTTCACTAAGCCCGTGCCGAAAATCATCTGCCAGAAACGATTGACCGTCACGCGCGCCGTCAGCGGATTTGACGGATGCACAAGCCAATTGGCGAAGCCGAGCCGGTTGTTCGGAAAGCCTTCGGGCATCGGCGGCAGCACGGCGGGCACACCGCGCTCCACCTTCTCGCCCGGATTGTCATAAGCGCCGCGCTTGAGCACAAAGGAGTCGCGCGGTTTCTCCATCTCGTGCATCACCATCACGGTCGGGAAGGATGCTTCGAGTTGCATCTTCAGCTGTTTCAATTCAGTTAAATGTTTCCACGATTCCTGTACCTCCTGCGGCGCGGCTTGTTCAAGGAATGCCCACAGGAGTTTGTTGGTTTGCGCTACACGGCGCTGTGCCGGCGGAATCCGTGCACTATCGTTAAGCGAATCAGCCGAGGCAAGCACGGCGATTTGCGAGGGGGAGAGAGCCGCATCGTAAACGCGCACCTCATCAATCAGCCCGCGAAATCTCTGCTCAACACTGCTGCTGCCGACGCCGCCGATGCGCAACGGCTCTTTGGCTTCGAAGGGACGGAACAACTGGTCGAAGTTGATTTTCAGCTTCTGCAATTGACCGTCAAGGTAAATCTGCACGCCGTCGGCGAGGCGCGAGCCGTTGTAGATTGCCAGCACGTGATGCCACTCATTTAGCGCGAGCTTGTTTTCTGTTTCCACGCGAATCGCATCATCGGCCCACACGTTGACCAAGTTGAAATGAACTTTGCCGTCTTCGAGCAGCAACCCGTAGCCTTTGCCCATTCGCGCGCCCGCCGATTGGTCCGCCTGCGACACGGCATCGCCCGCACGAGTGATAATCGCTCCGCCCTGCTCTGAAGTTGGATAGACCCACGTCGAGAGGGTGAACTTGTCTTCGTAATCGAACTTGGCAACCTGCCCCGCGTCCAGAAATATTTTACCGTCAAACTCCGCCGCCCCGTCGATACGACCCGGTTGGATTTTCGGCGTGCCTGATTTGAAGCGCTCCCCTGCTTCGTCAAGCGCAAAGCGGGCCACCAGATTTTCACTCGGAAACCAGTGTTGCGGTTGAGCACCGGCCAGCGATTTTTCCCAAGCTCCCTTCGCGGCTTGCAGCGGGGTTTCGTGTTGCGCGACACGTCGTTCAGCTGCGGCAATCTGCGCTTCCAACTGCTGAAGTTGTTGTTGCTGCGCTAGGGTAGGAGCAGCGATGAACGGCGGAGAGTTGCCGAGGCGCGTCGCGCGGCCATTCTCCGGGATGCTGTTGAAGTAGGCGTAAAGCCGGTAATACTCTTTCTGTGCCAGTGGATCATACTTGTGGTCGTGGCAGCGGGCGCAAGCTACCGTCAGCCCCATGAAGATGGTCGAGGTCGTATCCACACGGTCTACCACGTATTCGACCGCATACTCTTCAGGAACAATGCCATCTTCAGAGTTACCGCGATGGTTACGATTAAAGCCGGTTGCGATCTTCTGGTCGAGCGTCGCATTCGGCAACAGATCACCGGCGAGTTGCTCAATCGTGAACTTGTCGTAAGGCAGATTGCGATTAAAAGCTTCAATCACCCAATCGCGCCAGCGCCACATGTAACGCTCGTCATCGCGTTGATAACCGTTTGTGTCGGCATACCGCGCGGCGTCAAGCCACCTGAAAGCCATCCGCTCGCCGTAACGCGGACTTGCGAGCAGCCGATCAACAACTTTCTCGTAAGCGTTCGGCGATTTATCACCCAGGAAAGCATCAACCTCAGCAACTTCGGGCGGCAGCCCAGTCAAATCAAGCGAGACACGACGAATCAACGTTGCGCGGTCAGCTTCGGGCGACTGGTGCAAACCTTCTTTCTGAAGACGCGCCTGAACGAACGCATCAATTGGATTGCGGATTGCGGACTGTGGATTGCGGATTTCTGGAACCACAGGGCGTTTCAACGGCTGGTAGGTCCAGTGTCCTTCGTACTTCGCGCCTTCTGCTACCCAGCGTTTGATCGTTTCCTTTTGCGCAAGAGTCAGCACCTTATGAGCGGATACGGGCGGCATCACCTCAGCCGCATCGTTAGCAAAGATGCGGCGGATGATTTCGCTTTCTTCTGGTTTACCCGGCGTGATTGGAATCACCCCTGACTTGGTTTTCTTCGTGGCTTCTTCGCGGATGTCGAGGCGGAGTCCGGCCATGCGGGTTCCCTTGTCGGGGCCATGACACTGGAAACAGGTGTCTGAGAAGATCGGGCGAATGTCGCGGTTGAAGCTGATGGTTGACTGACCGGAGTGACCTTCTTGAGCGGCCGCAGCAATCTTCTTGCGCGTCGGCGATTGCTGCGCTAACGGTCGAGTGTTCCTCGGTGCGGTGCTTTGCGTCACCCCGGCCATCGGCTCACCGTCAGCGCGAGCAATACTTTCAAACGCCGGCAGGTAGCAGCTCGAAACGTAACTCACAAACCCAACAATCCACACGCAACATATCAATTGTTTCAATTTGACCATTGTTTCCTCACTGCGCCGATGTGCTGACCGAACTTATCCGGTTGTCCGACGATTGCTCGATGTTGGAGTTATAGCAGTTTTGATTCGGATGCGACTAAAGCATACAATCATTCACCGCGGAGACGCAGAACTTGAAGCGCAGATTGCCAAAGACTCACACAACTCCTCTCGCCTCTTTCGACTGCATCTTGTAGCCAAAAAATTATTTACAACACTACCAAGAGCGAGCCGCCTATGCTGCCACCCGGCCCCTTACGCGTAGCAGCGCACTTCGAATAGGCGGGCGAGCTTGTCACCGTTCGTCTCCTTGACCTGAATGCGAATGCGCTTGGCCGTCACAGCCTGAAAGTGGTGCCGTCGCAACCGTTGATGATTGCGATCAACATTGACGAGTTCGACCCATTCCTTTTTATCGGCAGGTTGATAAAGAATAGCATATGTCTTCACCGTCTCCGGTTGCGGGGCGCGGATGATGTCAACGTTGGCCGCCGCAGAAGACGAGAGCGTCAGTTCGCGTTGGAAGCCTGAGTCGAAGGTGAGTTGCACTTGGCCGATGGTCTGAGGTTTCTCCCAGGCAAGTTCGAGCCATGCTCCGTCATCGCCCAGCGGAGTCGCCCAGCGGTTTTCATAACTGTTCGGGATCGCTCGCACCCAGCCATTGATCGTGTTCACAGCCGGGCACGTCTCAGTTTCGCCGGAAGCGGTCACAGTCGCCTTGCGGGCCAGGTCGGACGAATCCTCGTTCTTCAACCCCTTGATGCTCTGGTCATCGCGCAGCAGTGTCTGCTGGAGTTGTTTCAGCTTGGCTTTGTCATCATACAATCCGCGCGGGAGCAGATTATGCCGGATGCACGTGGCCGCCGCCGTGCCGATAGCCTGACCTTCGACCGCACAAGTGCCCATCACGCGAGTTGAACTGAATGCTGTGTGCGTGGCGCTGATGTTGCGACCGGCCATCATCAGGTTGCGAATGTTCCGGCTGTACATGCTCCGTAGCGGGATGTTGTAAACGTCCTTCAGCTTGACCGAAACGAAGGGCGGTAATTCCGGGTTTTCAAAGCCGGTCGGCGGATGCTCATCGAGATTCCAGCCGCCAATGCAAACGGCATCCTCGAACTCCGGGTTGAGTCCCATCAAATCCTGCTGCGCGAGCATGTGGTCGCCGACGAGGCGGCGCGCTTCGCGTTTGCCGGGTAGCATCCCGACCCAGTCCATCGCCCAGTTCGCCGCCGTCGGGAATTTGCCGGAATTCTTGATGTGATCCCACACGCCCATAACGATACCGAGCAACTCGAACCGTATGCGCTCGTTGTCGCGGACAGTGTTGATGTGCCCGCCCCACTCGATCCACCAGTAGCCGTACTCCCAGGTCTTAACGGGACGGGACTTCAAATCTTTCTCGGTGATCTTGCGCGCCCACTTCGGCGGCGTGAATGGCATCGGCTTGCCGTAATCACGGGACGTGAACAGGATGCTGCACCCTTGGGTTTGTTTGTCCGCCGTCACCGGCGCGAGCGATTCGCCGAACTCATCGCGCGATTCGTGACCGACCCTGAACTCCGCGCCCGCTTCCAATCCCAATCGGCTATCTCC
>JACCTF010000135.1 GCA_013812565.1 Pyrinomonadaceae bacterium
GCCGAGGCTACTGGCGAATCGATCTTCCAAAGTCTTAACGAACATTCCTTTTGTGCTTGTGAGGGTGCCGCACCGGATGGCCTCGGTCAGCAAGGCTATTTCCTCATCGCCAAGGGTCCGGCCGGAAGAATCTTGATCCGACGGCAGCGTCATGACTGTTCCTTGACAAAGCATAAAGTATCTACTCCGTTAGTTTTTGATGAGTGCTGATGATGGTGAATAATACATAGCCCGGTTACGGCGGAAACCTCTACTCAAGAGGTGCCTTTTTCTAGAGGGCCTTGCTTGAAGCACTATTCTGTTGTATTCGCAGGGCCAGCAGCCAAGCCATAAGTCGAAGATGTCCGAAGATGGTTCTAACCACTTTCATTTTGGATTGCCCGAACAGACGAACTTCAAGCGTGGCTGGATGTTCAACTATCTTTTCGGCGATGATGGCACTCACCAACTGGTCGACCGTCGGGTAGCCCTCGGCGTTGTAGCGCAGGATGCTTGCACCTTTGCTCATCGCACGGTCGGTTGCCGCCTTCAAAATCGAAGTTTTACCGTAGCGGCGCGGACCGATGAGGAAAAGCTTGCCGCCATCATTGATCGTGCGTATTACCTCAGCGATCTCTTCCAGCCGGTCAACGAGTTCATCGGCACTGAGTTCTCGCCCAAATGAACCGGACTATTCATGTTGCGGAAGTGTATCATACAGTTTTGTATGATACAGAGCTGCTCTACTCAGGTAGATAACTCAATCCACATCCACGGCAATCCCGTTCTCAGGCAGATACCGTTTTGGCTCAACGCTCCTTAGCTTGATCCGGTGAGACGCGAACATGTTCAATTAACTTCTTGAGATTCTCCGCAGGCTGCACGCCGCTCAGCGCCGCTTTACGATTTGCCACGAAAGCCGGGACGCCACTGAGACCCAATGCTTGCGCTTCCCGTTCGTCTTCAAGCACGCTTTTTTCAAACTCACGATGCTCAAGCGCTTGACGCAACGAATCACTATCCATCTCTAATTCCGATGCGAGAGAAGCGAGGACTTCTATGTCACCAATGTCCTCTCCTCTTTCGAAGAAGGCGCGGAAGATGACCGCGTTGTAATCGTCAAAGCGCCCTTGCAGGCGTGCCCAGTGCGCCGCCTCGTGTGCCGGCCGGGAGCGGGGCTGCACGGGAGGAAGCTTCATCGTTATACCTAGCTGCTCGGCCAAAGGATAAACGGAGTTCATCCACACGCGCTCTAAGTACTCGCCCTTCGGGTCGAGCGCCGGAACGGGGTCAGGGCGCAACTCGAACGCACGCCAGACGACCTCAATGTTTACTTCCGCGTTTACCAATTCATGAAGGCTTGGCTCCGCCAACCAGCAGAACGGTCAAACGTAATCGGAGAATATTTCTAACTTTACTACTTCCATGTCTTTCCCTTTCTTAACACTCGTTAGTCTCGCCGACGGTGCGCAGTGTCCGGTGTGCCTCTGCGACAATCTCTTGAGCGCCTTTTTGGACACCCTCTAAAAGTCGTTACCGCTGGTGCCGGCGAGAATCAACCGCACCGTCTCTTGCGGGACATCCCATTGCGGGAAGTGTCCGCAGTTCTCGAACCAATGCAGACGTGCATCGGGAAACAGGTTCAACGCCCGCTTCGCCTGACTGGGGAAGCACACGCGGTCGCTTCGTCCCCAACCAATCACGAGCGGATATTTAATCGTGTTTCTCGGCGCACCTTGTTGAGTTTCACCGTAAGCAAGTTGGTGCAGGAGTTCGTCGAAGGAAGGCGAAGCCGCGTAGCTACGCATCTCGTCAAGCGTGACTTTGGGCGACAACTTCCACGCATGCGCCGATAACTGAGCGAAGAGCAGCGTGCGACTTACTGAATTTTCGGTAATAAGCGGCATGACGGGTTGCAGCAGGCGGACAAGGCGGACTGACAAATAAATCGAGGCGTAAAAGGCGTGTCGTTCCCAACCGCGCCAAAAGCCGCCGGGGTCGAGCGAGACAACCGCTTCCAACACGCCGCCGCGTCTGGCTAGTTCAAGCACGAGCCGTGCTCCCATCGAACTGCCAACAGCATCAATGCCAATGAGATTGTTGGCGCTCAGAAACTCAGTGACCGCATCGGCGAGAGTTCTGATAGATACTTCACCGTGAAGTGGCGGAGTCGCGCCGAAGCCGGGCAGATCAACGGCGATGACCTCGCGCTCGGCGGTGAGGTCATCGAGGATCGGACTCCATGAACGCCAATTTCCGCCCAAACCGTGGATGAGAAGCAGCGGTTTGCCCTTCCCCTGTCGAATGTAATTCATTTCTGCTGCCACGATTGCTCCTCCACTTCAGCGGCTTGTTTCAGAGAGCAAACGAGTCAATGAAATTTCGCTGGTTTGCGTTACCGTTACATATCATGCTTAACAAATTGAACACGACATAATGAAGCCACAGCCACTTACCGCAACCTTACGGGCGTGCCATCAATCTTCACGCGGAACAAGCTGTAAGGCTTGACGCGCAGGTCTCGCCCGTCGTGGTAATCAGCTTGCCGGTGCAATTGATTGGCGGTGAAGTAAAGATAGCCATCTGAAGCGATTGACATGGTGTCCGGCCACAGGGCGCGCTGGTCATGTACGACAATTTCGAACATTCCGTCAGGCTTGCGACGCACAATGCCATTGGTCTCGTAATCTGTGCAGTAGATACGCCCTTGCGCGTCCGACTCCAAGCCATCTGATGCGGGTTTCATGCCTTCGTCTTTAACCGTCGCCGCTACTTGAATATCGCTCATGTTTTCATTCAGCAGCGCATCAGTTGCGACGCTGTACAACCTGCGACTGGCGAGCGGGCAGTAAAACAACCTGGTCCCATCTGCGCTAATCGCAATGCCGTCCGCGCCAAGTTTGATAGGCTGCGGCGGCTGTCCGGGTTTGCGTTGCATCAGTGCTTCGCCTTCAACGAATGGTAGAAAGTTTGTTTCAGCTTTCGTCGTCGGATGGTCGTTGAGCAGTCGGCGACTTTTTCCGCTCGCCAGGTCAACGACGATGATTCCGTTCGCACCTTTGTCGGATGAATCGGTGATGTATGCCACGCCGTCCGTACCTTTGCGTAAGTCGAAGCGTACATCGTTAAGGTACGTCGTCGGCAGCACCACGTCAGCCGGAAACTGAATCTTTTTGAAGATACGATTGGTTTGCAAATCAATCCCGACGAGTTTCGGACCATTCGGCACCACCGGCTCAAACTTGATGCTGCCCGTATCCAACACCCACAAACGATTGCGCGGATCAACAACGACGGATTGCACAGAGACGAAAGTGTCATTGGCTCGTGATATGTCGAGGCGGTTTATCTCTGCGTCCGGGTATGCGACGGGTTGCCCGTTCTTTATTTCCGCGACTGTAAACGGCACCGGATCGCCCCAGCGCGGGAAGTTGACGAAGATACGTCCGCCTTCTTCGACCGTCACGCCGGTCGGCATCGAATCTGTGAAGGCAACGACCTGTTCAATTGCGCTGGTTGCTTTATGGCTTGGTAAAGATGGTGCAGCTTGCGCGCGTCTTCCCCGCACCCCGGTGGTGCGTTGCCAGAGCACTGCGACGACTGCCCCGGCGGCGAGGGCGAGCGCCGCACCTTTGATGAATTTACCCGCCGGGTCAGGCACGGGCGGCGGAACGTAAGTGACGCCACGCTCATCGGCGCGCGCCGGTTCGTGGACATAGCGCCCGTGTGCCGGTGAGGTGAATGTTTGCGCGAACCGCTGCATCTGGCCCGCAACGTCGCCTTCTTTCATCGGCAACCCGTGTCCCGCCGTGATGACCGTTGGCTGCAACTCCGCCAAGCGTCTGATTGAGTCGCGCGCCGCCTCCCAATCGGTCGTCAGCGGTGCGGGCGGCTGACGCAGCTCGCGCTCAAGCGTGACAAGGGTAATGACCGATTCCTGATTAACGGTGGCGAGCGCGTCGCCGGTAATCAGTGTGCGATCACGCTCACGGAAAAGAGAGACGTGCCCGGCAGTGTGTCCCGGTGTGTGAATCACGCGCCAATCGGGTAGCCCCGGCACGCTGCCGTCCTGCGGCAAGGGTTGCACCACGCTTCCAAAGTCGTAGCCGGAATGAGGGAAGAGGCGTGACATCTGCGCAAGCGCACCACCGACGGTCGGGTCTTGCGGCGGGTAATCGGACTTGCCTGTGAGATAAGGGAGCTCTAATTCGTGCGCATAGATGGGCACGCCCCAGTCACGCGCGAGGTCAAGCGCGTTACCGGCATGGTCGAAGTGTCCATGCGTGAGGATGATGCTCGTGGGCCGTGCGTTCGTGCCGAAGCGGTCTTCTGCCGCACGGCGGACACGCGCAGCTTGGAGTGGCAGCCCCGTATCAATCAGCGACCAAGAACCGTCGGACGCCTCGACAAAATAAAGGTTGACGAACACTGTCATCAGGTATGTCACGCCCGACGCGACGTGTTGCGTCAAGCTCTCTTTCTCACGCGAGATAATCGCTTCACTTACCACTTTCGTGATCCTCCCAATTTGAAGGTAGTCACAAGCGCAGCTCATGACTACCTTCTCGTTTATTGAATAAGTTCAAGACATCAGGTTTCTATGGTTTCAGCACGATCTTAATGCAGCCGTCCTGCTTGTGCTTGAAGGTTTCATATCCTTTGGGCGCGTCGTCGAGCGGCATACGGTGCGTAATGATGAAGCTCGGATCAATCTCGCCGTTCACAACCTTTTTCAAGAGAGGTTCGAGATAACGCTGGACATGCGTCTGTCCCGCTTTGATCGTCAGTCCTTTATTCATTGCCGCACCAAACGGAATCTTATCTAAAAATCCGACATAGACGCCGGGCACTGAAATCGTGCCTGCCTTACGGCAGCACATGATCGCCTGACGAAGTACATGCGCGCGGTCAGTTGCAAGATAAGTCGCCGTTTTTATGTTATCCACAATCCCGTCTAATTTGCCGCCGGCATGTGCTTCGCAACCAACTGCATCCATGCAGCGGTCGGGTCCGCGTCCGCCGGTCATCTCCATCAAACGGTCATAAACATCCACTTCTTCGAAGTTAATGGTCTCTGCTTTGCCATGCTGCTCCGCCATCCGAAGGCGCTCAGGCACACGATCAATCGCAATCACACGTCCTGCGCCAAGCATCCATGCGCTCTTAATGGCGAACTGCCCGACCGGCCCGCCACCCCAGATTGCTACCGTGTCGCCCGCTTCGATGTCGCAGTTCTCCGCCGCCATATAGCCGGTCGGGAAAATGTCAGAGAGAAACAGAACCTTTTCGTCAGGGATTCCATCGGGAATCTTGATTGGTCCGACATCGGCGAATGGAACGCGCAGGTATTCAGCTTGCCCGCCCGCATAGCCGCCGAGCATGTGTGAGAAACCGAACAGCCCTGCCGGTGATTGACCCATCACCTCGCGAGCCATTTCCGCATTCGGGTTCGAGTTGTCGCAGCAGGAGAACAATCCCTTCTGGCAGAAGAAACACTGTCCACAAGAGATCGTGAATGGCACGACGACGCGGTCGCCAACTTTCAAGTTTTTGATTTCCTTGCCGACCTCGACGACTTCGCCCATGTTTTCATGGCCGAGTATGTCGCCCTTCTCCATCGTCGGCTGGTAGCCGTCATAAAGGTGCAGGTCGGAACCGCAGATCGCTGTTGAAGTAATTTTAATAACAGCGTCGCTCTGGTTAATTATCTTCGGGTCAGGCACCTGCTCGACGCTCACGCTGTTCTTTCCTTGCCAACATAAGGCTTTCATCGCATTTCTCCTTAGTTAAGTTACCGGTGGTGGGTGGGGTGTGATTGGTGTTTGTACGAAGGCAATCAAAATTGTTCTTCGTGCTAAACACCGACCACCACAATTTACCTTCTTCAAACCCGCATCATCCGCGTTCTTGTTAAGGACGTTGATCGTGATGGGGTCGCCTTTGGGTTTGACCGACGCGACTGGCCGCTAACCCGGACGTCATCGGGTTAGCGGCCAGTTCGTGAAGCAGCATGTCGGTCGCCGAAGGCGAAACCGCGAGTTCGAGGGTGCGGTGCATTTACGCGAGACCTGTTCGGAGCGATTTAGCGTCTCGCGCCGTTCTGTCTGTTTTGTGACGCACGCACCAACGCGGCGACGGCTAATCCCGCCCCCGCGACCAGCGCGACAGTCGCAATCGGACGCAGCGATGCCTGCGTATAGAGGCTCGACTCCATTGTGTGTCCTTCATAACCACCCCGCTCGGCAAGGTGCTCGGATGGGCGGTCAAGTCCGTTAACCTCACGCGGGCGCGCCGGTTTGTTCTTCTTCTGCGTATTAACGAATAGACTGCTTTCCATAATCTTGTCGGCGAGGCGAGGCGCGTAGTAACCGAGTGCGGCGAGACCTTTGCCGCCGCCACCTGCGAACACGTCACGCTCCGGAACTTCGGCGCAATGCAGAATAGCTTGTGCGACAACCTCCGGCGCATAGACGGGCGGCGGAAGCGTTGCTTCTTTGTCCATGTAGTTCTTCGCGTTGCGCGGGAAGGGAGTGTCAATCGCGGCCGGCTTGATGAGCGTCACAGAGACGGGCGCGCCATCGGCTTCGAGCTCCATGCGGAGCGCGTCTGTGAAGCCTTTGACAGCGTGCTTCGAGGTTGAGTAGATGCCTTGCATGTGAACCACACGCTCCGACACGGTGCTGCCGATGTTGATGAGCGCCCCGCCCCTCTGCTTCAAATGCTTGACGGCTTCGAGCGAGCCGTAAACCAAGCCCCAGAAGTTCGTCTCGAACAGGTGCCGCATATCTTCAATCTTGATCTCTTCGAGTTTGCCGAAAATCCCGACGCCCGCGTCGTTAACCCACGTGTCGAAGCCGCCGAACGCCTCTTGCGCTGCTCGCGCGATCTTGCGCACGTCTTCTTGCTTGCTGACATCGGCAACCACATATATAGCTTTGCCGCCGGTGCGCCTGATCTCATCCGTCAATTGACGCAGCGCGTTTTCGCTGCGTGCGGCGAGCACGAGCCGCGCCCCGCGCTTAGCTGCCATGCGCGCCGTCGTCAAACCTATACCCGATGATGCGCCTGTAATCACTATTGTCTGTTGTTTAAGGTTCTTCAGTTTCACTGCCATCGTTAAATCCTTTCCTTATGTACTTCTGCTTTTCCAGCATTGTGCCTTGCGTGGCCTGTATTCGTCCATCCGGACGTTGCCGCAGGGGTCATGCCTCAAAATTTTGTCCGTTCGTAATGTCCATTGAGAACGGCTTCATTCATCTCGCCTGAACCGATAAGACCCTCTTTGTTACGGTGCATCTCAGCCAGCAGTTTTTCGCCTGCTTCGTCAGCGAAAGTCATTGCCGACAAATCTACTATTACGCTTCTCGTCGAAGGCGAACCGATTATCTCCTGCCAACTCTTACAAAACCTCTCAGCGAAATCTAGTGATCTGAGAAACGGAGGATAGCAGACGGTAGGAGGGGGACGTGTAATTACATTTGCGGTTTTATGATGTTTACTTGTCGCCACACAGCTCGACACTTTGATAACCACCGAGCGCCAGGCGTCCGGCTGAAATCTTCTTTGTTCCGTGTCATGCCCCCTTGCGTTTTTGTGTATTTGCTATGTATTGGCTCAGGCGTGTTGAGCGTGTTGCTGGTCGAGTACCGGGTAATCGATGTAGCCGCGCGCATCGCCGCCGTAAAAGCTGGATGTGTCTGGGGGATTCAGTTCCACGCCGGTGCGAAAGCGTTCCGGCAAATCGGGGTTAGCGATGAACAGTTTACCGAACGCGACGAGGTCTGCGTCACCCGTCGCGAGCACGCGTTCAGCCTTCTCTTTGTCGTACCCGCCCGCCGTGATGATCTTACCCTCAAAAATCGCGCGCAGGTATGTTGTTGGCGAAGTCGGCGTTCCGTTCACGGAGATGCCGCCAACGGGTTCAATGATGTGGAGGTAGGCAAGACGGAAGCAGTTCAGTTCACGGGCGACATAACCGAAAGTGCCTGCGGGGTCTGAATCGTGCATCGTGTTGAAGATTCCACCCGGCGACAGTCGCACACCAACTCTATCCGCGCCCCATACACCTGTTACCGCTTCCACCACTTCCAACAACAGACGTGCGCGGTTGCTCGGAGAACCGCCGTACACGTCTGTGCGCTTGTTGGTGCTGTCCTCCAAGAACTGATTGAGCAGGTAGCCGTTTGCGCCATGAATCTCCACTCCATCGAAGCCTGCTTCACGCGCATTGACCGCGCCCTGCCGGAAGCCTTCAACGATGCCGGGAATCTCAGCCGTCTCCAACGCGCGCGGCGTGACGAACGGTTGCAGTCCCGTGTAGGTGAAGACTTCGCCATCGGCAGCGATAGCGGAAGGAGCGACCGGAAGTTCACCACCACGTTGCAGCGAAGGATGCGAGATGCGCCCGACGTGCCAGAGTTGCAGAAATATGCGTCCGCCCTTCGCATGCACCGCATCTGTTATTCGTCGCCAACCGGCGATCTGCTCCGGCGTATGAACGCCGGGAGTCAATGGATAGCCGATGCCCTGCTCGGAGAAATGCGTCGCCTCCGTGATGATCAGCGCCGCTGAAGCACGCTGAGCGTAATATGTGGCGTTCATCTCGGTAGGCGCGAGACCCTCGCCCGCGCGACTACGTGTCAGCGGTGCCATCACGATCCGGTGCGGTAGCTCAAGCGCACCAACTTTAACCTGTGAAAATAGAATGCTCGTGTTGTCGTTGCTCATAACCAATTTCCTAGTTCCTTCCTTGCTCTTTATGCGATCTTCTCCATGAGATCAAGCTGCCACTTCAAATTAAGCTTGCGCCTGTTGCACTTTCGTGCCGACGTGCTTCTCTACCAAGCGCGATAGCGGTTCCTTGCCGACGGCACCGACGATTCGCTCGGCTTCCTTGCCGTCGCGGAAGAGGATCAGCGTCGGGATGCCCTTGATGCCATACGCCGCGGCGACACTGGGGTTATAGTCCACGTTTAATTTGGCGACGCGCACACGCCCCTCATACTCCTTTGCCATCGCCTCGACCGTCGGCGCAATTATGCGACACGGCGCACACCACTCAGCCCAGAAATCCACCAGCACCGGGACGTCGGCGTTAATTACGTCCTGCTCAAAACTCGTGTCGTTCACTTCCTTCACATGTTCACTCATCACGCTTCCTCCTGCTGTGTACTGCTAGTTGCATTAACAAACAATTCTACAATCATCTAAATAAAGCTATCCTACAAACACCCGCGACAACAGTAAGGGGATACCTATGCCACCCCATCAAACCCGTATCACCTTCGCGAGTGCGTCGTTGTCCTCACACCTGCTTTAGATCCACGGCGTGGCTTCACTCCGGCGCGTGGTTTCGCATTGATGCGTTGCACAAGTTCCTCAACATACGCGGTAAGGACTTCCCGGCGCACGCTAAAATACTTGAACTGTCCTTCACACCGCGCCTCGATTAGCTCTGCGTCAGCCAACTCTTTTAGGTGGTGCGACACAGTCGCCTGCGATACTGGAAAGCAGTCTGAGATTGAACCGCAACACATTTCGTCGCTCGCCGCAATCGTCTCGAATATCTCGAACCGACGCGGGTCTGCCAATGCCTTCGCTACTTTATGGAATTGTGCTCCGTTCATAATCTAGACGTTTATACCATCATCTAAATAGAACGTCAACTGCTACAATATCTTTTAAGGATTCACCGCCTATCAGTCCTGCACCTCGATTACATTGTTGATATGCTCGGATACTAGCCAACCAAGCGGCGCGTCTGGTTTTCTGCGTTCAAAGCTAAAAGGTTCGAGATTATATGTCCGGCTGCTGGTTGCAGACCCGCGTGCCGGTAATATGGGTTGACTCTCTTTATGCTCGCGTCAAATAATTCGCTTAATAAATTTTTGTTGTTAATACGCTGCGTGTCCTATCCCGGCGCGAGCGCAAAGGCTTTGGCAAGTAGAGTGTAAGAGCGTCGCCGCTCCTTGTGGTCGTGGGTCATCGTCGTCACCATTATCTCAGTAACGCCTGCTTGCTCGGCGAGACTGAAGATTTGCTCGCGCACCGTTGCAGGTGATCCCACGAAAAGCCGCTCCCGGTTCATTTGCACCACTTCCTCTTCGTCGGAGGTGTAAGGGTAGTTAGTCGCTTCTGAGACGCTCGGCAGTTGTGTTCTAAACTTTCCTTGAGTAAACCGTAGTAGAGTCAGGTCAGCGGAGCGTGCCAACACATTTGCCTGTTCGTCTGTCTCTGCGCAAACGACTGATGCCGCCAGCAGAGATTGCGGCGCGGCGAAGCGGGGAGAAGGGCGAAATTGCTCCTGATAAAGTCGAAGCGCGGCAAGCGCGGGCGCAGGATTAATGTGATGAGCAAAGGCGAACCCTAGTCCCAATTCCCCCGCCAGCCGTGCGCTGAAATCGCTGGAACCGAGCAGCCAAATGTCCGGCGTCCGCACGCCTTCAGGAATCGCCATGACGCGCTGGAACGGATGATCGCCGGAAAAATCTCCAGAGAAGAAAGCTAACAACTCGTTGAGTTGTTCGGGGAAGTCGTCGGTTGCGAGCGCCGCGCGCGAACGCCTCAAGGCGAGTGCTGTTAGATAATCGGTGCCCGGCGCGCGACCTATTCCGAGGTCAACTCGATTTGGGTGGAGCGCCTCCAGCGTGCGGAAAGTCTCAGCCACTTTAAGCGGCGCGTGGTTGGGCAACATTACCCCGCCCGAGCCGACACGGATTCTCTTCGTCACACCAGCGACGTGCCCGATCATAACTTCAGGCGCGGAGATAGCGACAAGCTCAGTGTTGTGGTGCTCGGCGAGCCAGTAACGCGTGTAGCCTAGTTCGTCAGCAAGCTTCGCCAAATCAAGCGTGTTGCGTAAGGCATCCGCCGCCGTGGAACCGGAGGGCACCGGCGAAAGATCAAGCACTGACAAGCGAATCGGTAACTTCATTATAGTCTCTGGTGTTTATGCGGGTTTCGCGTTGATGTGCGAGCATTCCGACCAAACTGAATGACTTCGAGTCGAAGATACAGAAAGCCGAGCGAGGTGCGCAGCAGCGGATGTTGTAGCAACGCATTTAGCTTTCTCGTAGAAACTTCTAAACCCTTCGGTAAATCATTGCTACGTAGTTTGACGCTGTGACGACTCAACATTTATGCCCGGCTTGATGCGTGCATCGGCAGGCAGGCGAGCACCGGCAGAGATTTGCGCCTTCTGTCCGATCATCGCAATCTCTGAGCTTGTGATGCGTGGCGCTCGGTTCCCGGGACTTCTCTGCTGACCGATTATAGCTCCTTCACCCACGCGAACTTCCCTATCCACAATGGCGCAATCGACAATGGCACGAGCTTCAATTACGGTGCTGTGCAGCACAACTGAGTCGCGCACGACGGCGTCTCGTTCAACCACAACTCCGGGAGCGAGCACTGAGCGGATGACTTGGCCGTGAATTGTGCAGCCCGGCGAGATCAAACTGTTTTCAATGCGCGCTGTTTCATGGATGCGTGCAGGAAGTCGCTGCGAGCCGTAGGTTAGAATCGGCCAATCAGGATCATCAAGCACAAGATTGAGTTCAAGTGAAAGCAGATCCATGTGCGATTGCCAGTAGCTCTCCACCGTGCCGACATCCTGCCAGTACCCTTCAAGGCGATACTCAAAGGCGCGGCCATCCTCGACCAACTTCGGGATCAGTTCGTGGCCGAAGTCTCGCAGCGAAGTGCCTTCATCGCCGGAGTTACCTTTGTTCGCGTTCCCACCCGCGAGCTGGTCCAAGGTCTCCAGCAGCGTGTGTGCGTCGTAGACGAAGACCTCTGTCGTCACAATATCGCTTTGCGGTTCGTCCGGCTTGTAGGCGAAATCAGTAATTCGTCCTTCGCCGTCGGTCTTTACGTTTCCGAAGCGGTCGGCTTCTTCAAGCGGAATCTGCGTTGTTACCATTGTAACGTCCGCTTTGCGGTTGAGATGCTGGTCGATAACTTTACTGTAGTCGAGTTTGTAAATGTGATCAGCGCTCAACACCAAGAGTATGTCAGGGTCAAACTCGCGTATGAAGTCTCTATGACGGTAAATAGCGTCGGCATTCCCTTCGGCGAACCCGCCATCATTATCGTCTTCGTCTCCGCTCTCGTATGGCGGCAACACTTGCAGCCCGCCATAAGTGCGATCCAAATCCCACGGACGACCGTTCGCCAGATGCTCATTTAACGAGTGCAAGTGGTATTGCTCGATCACCCACACGTCCGAGATGCCGCTGTGCATACAGTTGCTCAAGGCAAAGTCGATCAAACGGTACGTTCCGGCAAAAGGCATCGCGGGCTTCGCGCGCTCTTCGGTAAGCACCTCCAACCTGCTGCCCTTGCCTCCCGCTAAAATAAGCGCCAAGATTTTATTGCGTGCCATCTATCTCTTTCTCCTTCTCACCGCACCGACTATCATTGCTCAATAAGAAGACAGGAGTCAGAAGCCGGAGAGCAGAAAGCAGAAGGCGGAAAGCAGAAAAACAAAGCCCATGCTCGCTTTCGCCATGTTGTCAATTACTACCCACTGCCTTCTGCCCACTGCCTTCTGCCCACTGCCTTCTCCTCACTGCCTTCTCCCCTCTATCTTACCTTGCCAATCGAAGGCTAGAGATGATCTGCCCGAAAGCCGGTTCGTAGGTTCTCAGTTCATCTTCGGGAGCGATGGTGATCAGGTAGAACAATCTCCCGTCGGCGGTAAGCGTTGTGTAAATTACATCAACCTCTACGACGCTCGTGACGGCTGACGGACCGGCTACTACTGTTGCCAAGCCGGGTCGTCCTCCCAGATTCACCTGTTGCGGACGACGCACGAGGCGGAAGTCTGAGTTGACTTCTATTTGCTGCTGAATCAATCGAGCAGTCGCCGATTCGAGATTATCGGACTCGGCGGGAAGCGCGCCGACGAAGATTCCGTGAGTGACAAAGACCGCTTGTCCCCGCTGGCCGTAAGCCCCCTTGGGAGCCAAAATCATGTTCGTCTCATCGCCAGCCAACGCATCCCAGTTCTGCGGATACTGAAAAGCAAACGAGCCATCGCGCGACTTAAACTCGCGCATTGGTGTGTCAGGAGCGGAGGGTCGCGCGCCAGCTTCAATGTCGTTCGGATCGCGCGGGCCGGTGCGCCGCGGCTCTGCCGACGAAGCGAGCGATGCGGCCCCTGTGCCGCCCGTCAGCCTGGCTTTGATTTGCTGAAACTCCGGCGAAGTACGAACCGGGGTTCGACTCACCGGCAGCGACGGCAAGACTTCGTTGATCGCCTGGACGCGATTGCCCGGATCAGGATGGTCGCTCAAAAACTCCGGCGTCCGCTGCCCGCCTTTCGCTTCCAGCGTCTTAAAGAACCCGGCCATATCGCGCGGATCATAACCGGCCTCAGCCATGATGCGTGCGCCTTGCAAGTCAGCCTGCTTTTCCGCCGTTCGACCGAACTTGAGAAAGACCACATTGGCGCCCGCGCCGCCGATGACGTTGACTATCTGCTGAAGGTCCGGGCTATCAGTCGCCCCGGCGATAGCCCCCAAAACACCCAAGCCCGCTTTGGCGATATAGGCTTTCGTTGCCTGATTCGTTCCATGACGAAGCGCCACGTGGGTGATCTCGTGGGCCATCACGCCCGCCAGCTCGCCTTCGTTTTTAGCCGCCGTGATCGCACCCGCGTTGACGAAGATAAAGCCTCCGGGCAAGGCAAAAGCGTTGATGTCTTTGGACGCGACGACACTGAACTGATAAGGAAAGCGGTGCCCCGGCGCACGAGCGGCCAGCTTTGCGCCCAGTTGACGGATGTACCCGACGGTTTTTTCATCCCTCATTAGCGGCACCTGCTGCGCGATCTGCTGCGCTGACTGGCGGCC
>JACCTF010000145.1 GCA_013812565.1 Pyrinomonadaceae bacterium
GTGGGTTAGGCAGCAGCGGGGCGGCGATCATCGCGGGCGCGATGCTCGTTGGGGCGCTCTGCGACACGGAGATTCCGACCGAGACGATTTTGCGTTATGCCACGGAACTTGAAGGTCATGCTGATAACGTCGCCGCCGCGCTATATGGCGGGTGGGTCGTTCACTGCATTAAAGAGGACGGGGAAGTGCTCGCCGTTAAGCGACGTTGGCCCACCGACATCAAGGTCATCGTGGTGACGCCGCATTTCCTTTTGGAGACGAAGAAAGCGCGCGCCGTGTTGCCGCACAGCGTAGATCGCGCCGACGCGGTGCATAACATGCAACGAATCGCATTGTTCAGCGCGGCACTGGAAGCGCGCGCCGATGATCTGCTATGGGAAGCGATGCAGGATCGCTTGCACCAGCGGTATCGCGCGCCGCTCGTGCCGGGGCTTGCCGAAGCCCTGGCTACGCCGCGCCGCGATGGGCTGCTCGGTCTGGCTCTAAGTGGCGCTGGCCCAAGCGTCCTGGCGCTCGCGCGTTACGGGTTTGAAGAGATTAGTAAATCCATTGGAGACTGTTTTCATCATCATGGCTTAGAGACGACCGTGCGCCTGCTTGCGATTGACGACGAGGGGCAACGCGTTACACTCCGTTAACTAAAAGCTGCTAACTGAAAGCTCACTCTGCAATGAATGTAAGGTATGAAATGTTTCGAACAATCTTTATCAGCATTCTGCTAATCGTACTTCCGTGTAACGGTATAGTCCGGGCACAGCAGGACTCGGAATTTCGCCGCACCGAGCAGCCTAAGGTGACCGAGCGAGTGAAGGCCGAATCGGATTTCGGGCGCTTGATCGAGCGGCTCTCGGAGCCGGGCGGCTACTTCGACTCTGATAATCTTGTTTCGAACGAAGCGTCATACCTACACGTGCTCGGCACGATGAAAAAGCGAAACGTCACCGGCGGAGCTTACATCGGTGTCGGGCCGGAGCAGAGCTTCTCATACATCGCCCAGGTTCGACCGCGCATCGCCTTCATCGTTGACATCAGGCGCGACAACCTGCTTCATCATTTGCTCTTCAAATCACTGTTCTCAATTGCACGCAACCGCATCGAATATCTGTGCTTGCTCTTCGGTAAACCCTTTCCCGAAGACTCCAAACAGTGGAAGCAGCGCAGCGTACAGCAGTTGGTCGAGTACCTTGAGAAGACTCCTTCGCGACGTGAAACCCTCGAAGCGACGAGCGCAGAGATTCAAACTAAAGTGAAGAGCTTCGGCGTGTCGCTCACGGCCGCCGAGCTTGAAACCATCAACCGCGTTCACACACAATTCTTCAACGGTGGATTGGACTTGCGCTTCACAAGTCGCAATCGACCCTCACGTTCATACTATCCGACGTACCGCGATCTACTGCTGGAGAAAGATCTGACGGGACGGCAAGCGAACTATCTGGCAAACGAAGATGATTTTCAGTTCATAAAATCTCTGGAGAAGAAGAATCTGATCATCCCGGTGGTTGGCGATCTTGCGGGCGAGCATGCGCTGGTCGCAATCGGCCGCCTGCTCACCGAGCGGAACGAGCGACTTTCGACTTTCTATGCGTCAAACGTGGAGTTCTACTTAATGCGCGATGGCAGCTTCGACCGCTTCGCCCAGAACCTTCGCGGCCTTCCGCGCAACGAACAGAGCGTTATCATCCGCAGCCTCTTCAGCGGCACTTACGGCTATGCGCACCCGCAATCGGTGCCCGGCTACTTCAGCACCCAAATACTCCAAACAATCGACAGCCTCATCAAGGAGCACGCCGGCGGGGGCTATCAAACCTACTCTGATTTGGTGAGTAAACACTCCCTCGACCTACGCTGATTAATTGCAGCAGGATTAGAAACCGACAGCACTGCGCGTGAATCATTCGCCCGGATGGTCGGTTACCACGCCGGAACCTCGTAAAAACAGCTTCGTAAAAATAGCCGTTGACTCGTCACCAGACTTGTCATATTGTCCGGCCCATACGGTAATGTTTACGAGAATACTCTTCATTGCGATCAATTTTGGCACCCTTACATCTAAGCTCTTTATGGTGTGGAATCGCAATAAACGAAAACCACATGCTCATCCACAAAACCCACTGTTGCTCGTCATGTGCGTGTTCATGGCAACGACTCCGGCGCAGATGAGACAAAGCGATAAGTCAGCAGTTCCTGATGTATCCGGTCTGCGAGTGCCTGAGGCCGCTGCCGCGACCGTCGTCGATTCGCGTCTGCGCCAAGCCACGGGACAAGTCGAGGTGTGGGTGCAACTGGTTGATGCGCCGCTGGCAGTCGCTGCGGCTGCTGATGGCCGCGCAACTACCGACAGCAGAGAAGCGCGGCCGCAACGACGGCGACAGCTCAAACTCGACCGTGCTGCGCAACGCGACTACTTGCGCGAGCTGGCCTTTAAGCAGGACGAGGTGATGAGCCGGATCCGTGGTCTCGGCGGACGGGAACTAGGGCGGGTGCGCAAGGCACACAACGCGGTGGCGGTATCGATTGATGCTTCGCAGATCGAGGCGGTGGGGGCGTTGCCGGGCGTGCGTGCGGTGCGGCCTGTTGTGCAATACCAGCTTGATCTCAGTGAAACCGTGCTCCCCAATCGTTAGCTACCTTCCTGCGAAGGGAGTACCTTATACAAGGTCTACTCAGTCAAAAGTGCAGCCGTGATTTAACATAGGGTTTAAGGAATGCATACCCTAAGTTTTCTTTGTGATTGCCGGGAACGTGTTTGAAGCTTTGCCCTGCTACACGCGCACTGTAGCTTTGTCTTCACCCCCAGCTTTCTACCAACCCCTGCTCTGTGGCGTGAGCCATAGTGCTTCCCGATTGAAAGGAACCTTATGCCCAATAAACATAAAATTAGATGTGTGCTGTCAACGTCTCTCGTCATGTGCGTGTTCATGGCAACGACTCCGGCGCAGATGAGACAAAACGATAAGTCAGCAGTTCCTGATGTATCCGGTCTGCGAGTGCCTGAGGCCGCCGCGACCGTCGTCGATTCGCGTCTGCGCCAAGCCACGGGACAAGTCGAGGTGTGGGTGCAACTGGTTGATGC